>CAZVDJ010000144.1:6350-8387 GCA_964626245.1 uncultured Gemmatimonadaceae bacterium | reverse complement strand
CCATGCTCCTTGAGCGCGGCGCGGAAGCGGCGGTCCAGCTCGTCCAGCTCATGCCGGCGCTGCGCGAGCAGGCGCTCGCGGCCGGCGGGTTCGAGGGCGGCGATGGCGGCCAGGACCTCGGGATCGTCGTCGACAGCAAGGATGACAGGTAACTCGGTGGCCATGGCGATAGAATCACCCGCATGACCGGCTTCTGCAATTCCTGACGAGATTAGGATTCCCGTACCCTTTCATGCCGACCTCCATGCGCCACGCGTCCGTCCTCGTCGCTGCGGTTGTCCTTGCCACCGCGGTGGGTGCCCAACCTGCGGCCCGACCTTCACTGGCCGACTCCACCTTTGCCACGCTCTCGTACCGCAACATCGGCCCGGCCAACATGTCGGGTCGCATTGCGGACGTTGAAGGCGTTCCCGGCGACCCGGCGATCATCTACGTCGGGTCCGCGTCGGGTGGTGTGTGGAAGTCGACGAACGCCGGCACCACGTTCACGCCGCTCTTCGACAAGCAGCCCGTGCAGTCGATCGGTGACCTCGCGCTCGACCCGACGAACCCCGACGTGATCTACGTGGGCACCGGGGAAGCGAACGTGCGCAACTCGGTCTCCTTCGGGAACGGGGTCTACAAGTCCACAGATGGTGGCAAGACCTGGCGCCACCTCGGGCTCGCCGACACGCGTCACATCTCGCGCATCGTCATCAACCCGCTCAATCCCAACAAGGTCTATGTCGCGGCCATCGGGCACGCCTTCGGCCCGAACGAGGAGCGCGGCGTCTTCATGAGCGAGGACGCGGGCGAGACGTGGAAGAAGGTCCTCTACGTCGACAACGTGCACGGCGCGGCAGACCTCGACATCGACCCGCGCAACCCGAACCTGCTGTACGCGTCGATGTGGTACTTCGACCGCAAGCAGTGGACGCACCGCTCCGGCGACGAGAAGGGCGGCATCTTCCGCTCCACCGATGGCGGACGCACCTGGACGAAGGCCACCAGGGGGCTCCCGCGCCTCATGGGACGCATCGGGATCAAGGTCGCCCCGTCCTCGCCGAACATTGTCTACGCCGTCGCCGAGACGCGCGAAGGGTACGTCTTCAAGTCCACGGACCATGGGGAGTCGTGGGTGAAGACAAGCAACAACGCCCACACCCTCGGCCGCGGGTTCTACTACGCCGACCTGCGTGTGGACCCGCAGAACGAGAACCGGGTCTTCACGTTAGGCATGGCGTACATGGTCTCGCAGGACGGTGGCCTCACCTTCACCGGGATGACGGGGAACTTCCACGGTGACCACCAGACGATGTGGGTCGACCCCCGCAATCCGAAGCGGATGTTCATGGGGGATGACGGTGGCCTGAGCGTCAGCCGCGACGGCGGCAAGACCTGGGAGTGGTTCGCCAACATCCCGGTCGGCCAGTTCTACCAGCTTTCGTACGACATGCGCGAGCCGTTCTTCCATGTGGCCGGCGGGCTCCAGGACAATGGCGTCTGGACCGGTCCCACACGGACGCGCGGCAACGCCATCTGGGAGAGCGACTGGCGCTTCATCCAGAACGGCGACGGCTACTACGCCATCTCGCATCCCGACGACCCGGACCACTTCCTGTCCGACTACCAGGCCGGGGGCATCCAGGCGACCAACCTGCGCACCTTCGAGCAACGGGAGGCCTCGCCACAGCCCAAGCGCATGGATGGCTACTCGGCCGACTCCAATGCGGTCCGCTTCAACTGGAATGCCCCCATCGTCCCGTCGCCGCACGATCGCAAGGTGGTCTACTTCGCGGGGAGCGTCGTCTACCGCTCCAGCGACTGGGGGAAGACGTGGAGCGCGATCTCGGGCGACCTGTCGAAGAACGACAAGTCGCGCCAGGGCGACGCGGGCGGACCGGTGCTCAAGGAGAACACCGTGGCCGAGTACTACGGCACCGTGTACTCGTTCGCCGAGTCGCCCGTGCAGGCCGGCGTGCTGTGGGCAGGGACGGACGACGGCAACCTGCAGCTGTCGCGCGACGGCGGGGCCTCGTGGACGAACGTGGCGCCTAA
>CAZVDJ010000144.1:0-6340 GCA_964626245.1 uncultured Gemmatimonadaceae bacterium | reverse complement strand
CGACGCGGTGGTGAGCGGCGTGGAGCCGTCCCGGACGGCGGCTGGAACGGCCTACGTGGCCTTCGAGCGGCGCATGATGGACGACCTTCGCCCCTACGTCTTCAAGACGACCGACTTCGGGCGCACGTGGGTCAACATCACCGGCAACCTCCCGCCCACCGCGTACGTGCAGGTGGTGCGCGAGGACCCGCGCAATGCCAACCTGCTGTACGCGGGAACCGAGCTGGGACTCTACGCGTCGTGGACGGGCGGTACCACCTGGACGCGGTTGCACTTGAAGAACTTCCCGTCCGTGGCGGTGCACGAGGTCCTGGTTCACCCCCGCGACAACGACCTGGTGCTGGCCACGCACGGGCGCAGCCTGTGGGTGCTGGACGACGCCACCCCGCTGCAGCAGATGAGCGCCGACATCGCCGCCAGGGGCGCGCACCTCTTCCCGATGCGAGGCGCCGTGCGCTACAACCAGGGCGACCAGCAGTGGAACTGGGGGAACAAGCAGTTCCGCGGGCAGAACGCCCCGTATGGCGCCATCATCACCTACTGGCTGGGGCGCAAGCCGTCGAGCGACTCGGCCGTGCGGCTGGAGGTGCTCCAGAACGGGTCGGTGATCCGGACCATCAAGCGCCCCACCGCGGCGACCGGCTTCAATCGCATGACGTGGGACCTGCGCACCGACCCGCCCAAGGTCCTGAGCGACATGCCGGCGGACTCGGCGGAGCCTGGCGACTGGCGCGCGCGCCCCATGGGGGCGCAGGTGCTGCCCGGACAGTACGCCGTGCGGCTGACGGTGGACGGGACGTCGATGGAACAGCCGCTGGTGGTGCGCATGGACCCGACCGCCGGCGTGTCCGAGGCAGAGCTGCGCGTGCAGCACGAGCAGGCCACGCGCCTCAACACGATCATCACGTCGCTCATCGAGACCGAACGCGCGCTGACCGCCTTCAAGGGACAGGTGGAGGAGCGTCGCGCGTCAGGGGTGGAGATGCGCGGCGATGCGGCGCGCGACATGTCCGCCGCGGCGGGCGAGGAGTTGGGGAAGCTCGACAGCGTGCGCTTGCAGCTCACGAGGCCGCGCAGCGACCGCGTCCCGTTCTACTCGGAGGGGCCGCGGCCGCTGGAGCGCGCGATGGGGTTGATGGGGGGCATCGACGTCGGGCTCACGCCCGTCATCGCCGCCCAGCGCGAGTACCTGGGCGACGTGCGGCGCGACGCGCAGACGGTGATCGACATGATCGAACGTCAGGTCAATGCCACCGTCACGCGCATGAACCCGCTGCTGCGCGCCCTCTCGCTTCCCGAGCTGGTGCCGCCGCCCCGGAAGGCGACGGCAATGTGAGAGCGGCAGAAGACGAGAAGACGAGGAGCTAGCGGGGTTCGACGTAGACGGGGAACTCCGACGTGCGGACCCAGGGCTCGGCCTCGTAAGGCTCGACGCCGGCCCTGGTGATGCGATGGGAGACGAGGGGAAGCGGCGGCTCGGCTTCATCCGCAATCACGAAGGCTTCGGCCAGTGACGCCATGCCGGCGGCGATGCCGGCTTCGTCGCGGGCAAAGATCGTCGCGATCGGTTCGCCGAGACGCACCACGTCGCCGGGGCGGGCGCGAATCACGAAGCCGACACTGGGATCCACCGTATCCTCCATGCGCGTGCGACCGCCGCCCAGGGCGATGATCCCCCGCCCCACGGCGCGTGGCTCCACGCGCGCCACCACGCCCGCCTTGGGCGCCGAGAAGATCTCCACCTCGTGCGCCTGCGGCAGGCGTGAGGGGTCGTCCACCACGGTCGGGTCGCCCCCCTGTGCCGCAATGATGCGCTGGAAGGCCTCGGCCGCCCGACCGCTCGAGATGGCCACCTCCATCCGTCGCCGTGCCACCTCGGTGTTGGGCGTCACGCCGGCCAGCACCAGCATCTCCGCGCCTAACGCATAGGTCACCTGCATCAGGTCGGGGGGGCCCTCGCCGCGCAGCGTCTGGATCGCCTCCTCCACCTCCAGCGCGTTGCCACAGGCGCGCCCCAGCGGGCGGTCCATCGCCGTGAGCAGCGCCACCACGGGACATCCGTGCTCGTGGCCCAGGTCGATCATCAGGCGCGCCAGCTCCACGCCGCGCTCGAAATCGGGGATGAACGCCCCCGATCCGCGCTTGATGTCGAGCACCAGGCCGGTGAGCCCTTCCGCCAGCTTCTTGCTCATGATCGAGGCGGCGATGAGCGGAATGGATTCCACCGTGCACGTGGCATCGCGCAAGGCATACAGTCGCCGGTCGAGCGGCGCGATCTCCTCACTCTGGCCGATGAGCGCGCACCCGATGTCTTCCAGCTGGCGACGCGCCTGCTCCAGCGTGAGCCGCGTCTTGAAGCCCGGAATCGACTCCAGCTTGTCCAGCGTTCCCCCCGTGTGCCCAAGCCCGCGCCCCGACATCATCGGCACCACCACCCCGAGCGAGGCCACGAGCGGCGCGAGGATGAGCGAGACCTTGTCCCCCACCCCTCCCGTGGAATGCTTGTCGATGCGGCCGGCCGCCAGGTGCCGCAGGTCGAGCTGCGCGCCGCTCTGCAGCATGGCACTCGTCAGGGCGCCCACCTCGTCACGGTCGAGCCCGCGGATGAACGCCGCCATGAGGAAGGCCGCCATCTGGTAGTCCGTCACCACGCCACGGCCGTAGTCCCGCGCCAGCGCTGCCCATTCGTCGGGGACCAGCCGTCCCCCGTCCCTTTTTCGCTCAATCAATCGCTGGACAAGCATCTGCGGCTCGATTCGGGTATTATCACGCACCCCCACGACCTCACCCCAGGCGCCGAACGGCGCCGAGCACCGGAGACGTGGAGCTTCGCATGCAGTTTCCCATCCTCATCCCCGCCCTCTCGCTGGCAGGGCTCCTTGCCCTGCCCGCGGTCGTTCGAGCGCAGTCGACGGGTGCACAACCCGCGGTGACCGCGCCTGTCGTCACTCAGTCCGCGGCCGAACAGATCGCCCTGGGCGACCGCGAGACCGACGCCTTCAATTCGGCCGCGGCACTGGCCCACTACGAGGCCGCGATCGCCTCCGAACCGCGCAACGGCGAGGCCCTGGGCAAGGCGTCTCGCGCGGCGGTGGACCTGGGCGAGCAGGCCACCGACGCGGCAAAGGCCAAGGAGCTCTTCCGCCGCGGAGAGCAATACGCCCGCCGAGCGGTGGAGGCAAGCCCTAACGATCCGGAAGCGCACTTCCACCTGGCCCGGGCCCTGGGGCGCACCGCCCTGTCGGTGGGCGTGCGCGATCGCGTGAAGTACGCGACCGAGATTCGCGCCCTGGCGCTGGAGTCGCTCCGCCTCGATCCCAACCACCCGGGTGCCCTCCACGTCCTGGGGATGTGGAACGCCGAGGTGATGCGGCTGAACGGCGTGGAGCGTTTCTTCGCCAAGAGCTTCCTCGGAGGCAAGGTCTTCGGGCAGGCGAGCTGGAAGGAGGCGGTGGCCAACATGGAGCGCGCCGTGGCCGTGGATCCCGATCGCCTCACCCATCGCCTCGACCTGGCCAAGATCTACCTCGACCGCGGGGAGAAGGCAAAGGCACGGGAACAGTTCGAACTGGTCGTGCGTGGTCGGCAGACCGACGTCAACGACCCTGCCTACAAGCGGGAGGCCGAAGCGGCCCTCCGCCGCCTCCAGTCCTAGCCGTACCCCACGCATGACCGGCAGCCGAGACCGTACCGTCCTGATCGTCGAGGACAACGAAGACAACCGCATCGTCTACTCCACCATCCTGCGCCATCATGGCTTTCGCGTGAGCGAGGCGCTGGACGGAGAGGAGGGGATCGCGAAGGCGCGACGCGAACTGCCCGACCTGATCCTGATGGATATTTCCATCCCGATCATCGACGGCTGGGAAGTCACGCGCACCCTGAAGGGCGAGGAGACGACGCGCCACATCCCGGTGATCGCGCTCACCGCGCACGCCATGCCGGGCGACCGCGAGCGCGCGCTCGACGTCGGGTGCGACGGGTACCTGGCGAAACCATGCGAGCCGCGCGCCGTGCTGGCCGAAGTGAATCGCCTCATCGACGCGGCACGGGCGCTGGAGTAGCGCGCCCGCGCGATGATCGCATCGTCATCAGTGGCGTGATGCAGCGGGCGCGGCGGGCGTGACACCGATCACGCCACCGCGCCCCGCATCACGTCATTGGGTCCGCGAGCAGGTGCGGTGCATGACGCCGCCTCCTGTCGTGCGTCTCTACAGGTAGAGCCCGCTAGTTGGCGGGCGGCATCCTCCTGCCCGACCGCGCGCAATCGCATGCCCCTCGCCCAGCTTCCCGAGCCGACCACCGCCAGCGCCCTCGACACCGAGTCGTTGCGCCAGCGCCTCGACGCCCTCACGCGGGAACGCGACCAGCTGCTGGTGGTCGTGGAGCTGCAACAGGAGCTGGCGACCGCGTTGCAGGTGGCGGAGGTGCTCCGGCGCACCGCCACTCGGCTTGGCGACCTGTTCGGGCTGGACCGCGCCTCCATCTACCTGGCCGCCGACGGGGCGCACGAAGCGCGACTGGTGGCCACGTACGAGGACCCGTCGCGCCCGGAGCAGCTCGTGGAGCTCGCCCGGTATCCCGAACTGGCCGAGGCATTCGGATCGGGGGAGACCGTGGTGATCCCCGATGCGCTGCTGGACCCTCGCCTCGCGTCCGTGCGACCCGCGCTGGACGAACGCGGGGTGGGATCCATCGTCGTCGTCCCCATCCGGTGGAGGACGTCGGTGATCGGCGCAATCGTCCTGCGGAGCGAACGCGGGGCGACCCCGTTTGCGCCGAAGGACATCGCCTTCTGCGAGGTGATTGCCGGCCTCGTGGCGCGGTCGCTGCGCACGGCGCATCGCTTCGAGCAGGCGCAGCGCGTTCCCGACGCCGAGTCGGCGCGGCGGCGGCGCGTGGAGCTGGAGCGCGTGGCCTTCGTCGCCTTCCTCCATCGCCTCGTGTCCCGCTACGCGCGCGGCGAGGACCACCGGTGGGCGGAAACGCTCCTGCCGCGCGAGTCCGATGAGGAGCTGGATCGCCTGGTGTCGGTGGCGATGGAAGTGATCGAGGAGGAAGCAAAGGGGTAGTGCGGCTGGCCGCGCCGGGAGCGCGCCAGTAGGTTGCGACGCTGCGACCTGGCGATCCGGTCGCCGCGCACCCGTCGGGCGCGTCGGGAACTCGCCGGGCGCCCGCCAGCTTCACGCGTCACACCCTCATCGGTTCTCTCCATGCTCATCTCCAGCGCGATGAACGGCGCGATGTGCGAGCAGATCGGCAACGAGCTCGCGGCGTCGAACCAGTACGTCTCCATTGCCGTGTACTTCGATGGCGAGGGGCTGCCGGCCCTGGCCAAGCACTTCTACAAGCAGGCCGCGGAGGAGCGCACGCATGCCATGCGCTTCGTGAAGTACCTCGTGGACGCCGGCGCGACGCCGGTGATCCCCGCCATCCCGGCACCGCGCGGCGACTTCTCGTCCGCCGAGGACGCGGTGCAGCTGTCGCTCGAGTCGGAGTTGCGCGTGACCAGGCAGATCAACGCGCTGATGGACCAGGCCATCATGGAGAGCGACCACCTCTCGAAGAATGCGCTGGAGTGGTTCGTGAACGAGCAGCGCGAGGAGGTGTCGAGCATGGACACGCTCCTGCGCATGGTGCGCCGGGCCGGCGAGCCCGGGCTCTTCTTCGTCGAGAACTTCCTGCTGCAGGGCGGGCTGGAGCAAGACGAGGCGGGGGGCGAAGCCGACGCCGAGGAGTAGCCCCGTCTTCCCGTCTTCCGCCCCATGCCTGACCCCGCCCGCCGAGCGGCCGCGTTGCGCACGCAGCTGGAGCGCGCGTCGTACGAGTACTACGTCCTCGACCGCCCGTCGCTGTCGGACGCGGAGTACGACCGCTTGTTCCGCGAGCTGCAAGCGATCGAGCGGGAGCACCCGTCGCTGCGCACGCCCGACTCGCCCACCCAGCGCATCGGCGCCCCTCCGGTCAGCGCGCTCCCGAAGGTGACGCACCGCGTCCCGATGCTGTCGCTCGACAACGCCTTCGACGACGCGGAACTCGAGGCGTGGGAGGAGCGGCTGGTGCGGCTGGCGGGGGAGGAGGTGCGCCACGCCGGCTATTCCTGTGAGCTCAAGATCGACGGCGCGGCGGTGAGCCTGCTGTACGAGGATGGGATGCTGGCGATCGGCGCCACGCGCGGCAACGGAACGGTGGGCGAGGACGTGACCCCCAACATCCGCACGGTGCGCGACGTCCCGGTGCGGCTGCACGGCAAGGGGTGGCCCGATCGCTGGGAGGGGCGCGGCGGAAATTTCCACCCGTTCGACCTGTTCGAGAAGATGAACCAGGGACGCGTGGCCGC
>CAZVDJ010000143.1:0-8486 GCA_964626245.1 uncultured Gemmatimonadaceae bacterium | reverse complement strand
CCGGCGCGCTCGCCGTACCGCGCCTATCGCGTCTCGCGCCCGCGCGCGGTGGGCGAGTTGGCGGTGATGGTGCGCGACCCCGTGAGCACGCGCCGCGTCTGGAGCCGCGGCGAGGGATACCCCGGCGACGGCGCGTACCTGGAGTTCCACCGGCAACGGTGGCCCGACGGATTGCGGCTCTGGCGCGTGACGTCCACGGCCACCGAGCTGGGTGACAAGGCACCGTACGATCCCGCGGTCGCCCGGCTCACTGCGCGCGCCCACGCGCACGACTTCGCCTCGTTGCTCGACGGCATCGCGGCAGCGCCTGCGGCACCGGGCGCCCCCGCGCTCATTGCCATGCCGTTCGATACGGAGCTGTTCGGACACTGGTGGTTCGAGGGGCCCTCGTTCCTGGCCGACCTGTATGCCGAGCTGCCACACCACCCGGCGTTGCGCGCCGTGACCGCGACCGAGCACCTGGACAGCCACGCCACGCGCGCGGGGATTCGCCTGGGACGCGGCAGTTGGGGGCGCGACGGCGACGACTCCATGTGGTTCAACGACCAGGTGGGCTGGATGTGGCCCGTGCTGTGGACACTGGAGTCCGCCTTCTGGCGACTGGCTCCGCGCGCCCTGCAGGACGACGCCGCGCACCCGCTGCTGGATGGCGCCGCGCGCGCGCTGTTGCTGCTGCAGGCGAGCGATTGGCCGTTCATCGTCACCACGGGGGCCGCGGCCGACTACGCGACGGCGCGCTTTCGGGGACACGCCGACGAGTGCGCCGTCCTGCTCGACGCGCTGGCCCACGCGCTCGGCGACGCACCCGGCGCGCTCGCGCGCGAGATGCGCTCGCGCCTGGGGAGCGCCGCGGCGCACGCACCAGGCCGGACGCCGTGGGAGCCGCCGGCCGCACCGGCGCACGGCGATGCCGCGTTCGCGCTCGCCCGCTCCCTGCGCGCGCGGGACGCGCTCTTTCCCGGCCTCGTCCCGGTGATCGCCCACGTGCTGGCCTCGTCGCCGGACGCCGGGGTCGCCAGCGGGGGATTGGCGGGCACCTCGAAAGCTTTCAATGATTAGGGCGGCCCCCGCCGCCCCCATCCACTGCCGTCATGCGATCGGTCGTCATCCACGCCCACTTCTACCAACCGCCCCGCGAGCACCCCTTCTTCGACGAGGTGGATGCCGAGCCGTCGGCGGCGCCGTACCACGACTGGAACGAGCGCATTGACCGCGAGTGCTACCGGGCCGTGGTGGCGGCGCGCGTGCTGGGGCCCGCGGGGCGCATCGCGCGCGTGGTGAACACGCTGGAGTCGCTCTCGTTCAACGTGGGACCCACGCTGCTCACCTGGCTGGAGCGCCACTCGGCCGACACCTACCGCGCCATCCTGGCCGCCGACGCCGAGAGTTGCCGGCGGCTGGGCGGGCATGGCAACGCCATCGCCCATCCGTATCACCACGTCATCCTCCCGCTGGCGTCTCGCCGCGACAAGGTGACGGAGGTGCGGTGGGGCATGGCCGACTTCCGCCGTCGCTTCGGCCGCGATCCCGAGGGCTTCTGGCTCCCCGAGACGGCGGTGGACGACGAGACGCTCGACGTGCTCGCGCAGGAGGGGATCCGCTTCACCGTCCTGGCCCCGTACCAGGTGAAGGTCCGGCCGCCTAACGGGCTCCCCGGGCGCTACACCACGGCCAGCGGGCGCACCATCGCCCTCTGCACGTACGACGGCGACCTCTCGCACGGCATCGCCTTTGGTGGCCTGGTGCGCGACGCCGAGCACTGGGCGCGTGAGCTCCTGGCCCGCCAGCCCGACCCCCGCCCCGCGGCCGAGCACCACGCCGCCCGCGCGGCCAGTCGCGAGGCCAGGGCGAGACCGCAGCTCATCGCCATGGCGACCGATGGCGAGACGTACGGCCATCATCATCGCTTTGCCGAGATGGCGCTGGCGCGGGTCTTCGAGATCAGCGCGTCGCACGGCGTGCGCGTGGAGAACTTCGCCACCTTCCTGGCCCGGCATCCCGCCACCGTCGACGTGGAGCTGGTGGCGCCGAGCGCCTGGAGCTGCGCGCACGGCGTGGAGCGGTGGCGGTCGAATTGCGGCTGCCGGACCGACGCGCAGCGCGCGCCCAGCCAGGCGTGGCGCACCCCACTGCGCGACGGACTCAACACGCTGGCCGCGTCACTGCACGAGCTGTTCGAGCGCGAGGGAAGCGCCCTGCTGGGCGATCCGTGGGCGGCGCGCGATGCCTACGGCGACGCCGTGAGCCACAGCGCCGAGGCGCGCCAGGCCTTTGCCCGGCAGCGGCTCGTCGTGGCCGAGACCCCGGCCAGGCGACGCCGGGCGGCGGAGCTGCTGGAGATGGAACGCGACGCGCTGCGCATGTTCACCTCGTGCGCCTGGTTCTTCGACGACATCGGCGGACTGGAGGTGCAGCAGGTCCTGCGCTATGCCGCGCGCGCCATCGACCTGTCGGGCGACGACCGGCTGGCGGTTGCACTCGCCGCCACGCTGCAGCTGGCGGCCAGCAACGATCCGCGCACGGAGAGCGGGGCCGACGTCTTTGGGCGGCTCGCGGCGCAGCCCGACGCCGCGGCGCGAACCGCCGCCGCCGCCGTGGCACTCAAGGCGCTGGGCGTCGACCCCAACGGACACCTGGCCGCGCACGCCGTCCTGACCGAGGTGAGCGGCGACCGGGTAACGGTGATGTCGCGCGACACCGGGGCCGAGCATCGCTTTCGCGCCGCCGTGGTCGAGCGACGCGCCAGCGACGTGACGTGCGACGTGACCTCGATGGAAGAGGACGGTGCGCGCATCTGGCGCATCCCGCTGGCCGACTTCCCCGAGCGCCCTCGGCGCGCCATTCGACACAAGCTCCGGCGCGCCCTCCTTCCCCAGAGCCTCTCGGCGGCCGACATGGAGCGCCTGGCGCTGGGCGAGGTGTCGCTGCGCGGCGTGGTGGTGACGGCGCTCCAGCGTGCCGTGGCCGGGCTGCACGCGGATGACTCACGCGAGGCGCAGGACGTGGCGCACGCACTCCTGGACCTCTTCGAGCAGCTGGAGACCAACGTCCCCTTCGACGTGCAGACCGCCTTCTGGGAGGTGTGGCAGGAAGCGCCCGCGGCGCGCCGTGAACGGCTGGCGTCCCTTCGCCAGCGTCTGGGCTTCGAGGTGACGTGACGACGGATCGTGCCGCGCATTCCTCGTATTGGTAATGTGTGGGGACCGAGGGCGCCGTCATGGCGGGCTCGGCCCAGCCCGCGATGTCGTGTCACCCGCTCCCCCCTTTGGTCATGCCGGCACCCGACTCCGCAGCTCCCGCCGCCCTCGTAGCCCCTGCCGTACCTGCGGCATGGCTCGATGCCCTGTGCCACGCGCGCCAGGAGTACTCACTGCCCGCGCGCGCCAACGAGCGGGCCGGCTCGTACGCGGACGGCGTCCTGGCGTTTCTCTTTCCGCATTTTGCCCCTCGGCTGGACGGGGCGCGCGCAGCGCTGGACCGTGAACTGACCCACATCGCGGAGGAGAGCCTGGCGTTGTTCGCCGACTTCCTCACGCACCAGGCCGGCCCTGACCTGACGCACACGGTCGAGGCGGCGATCGACGCCGATGGCGCCGCGAGCAGCGCGGCCTTCGTCGCCTCTCTCCCGGAGCTGCGGCAGGCGCTGGTGGACGACGCGGAGTTCCTGGTGGCCTCCGACCCGGCGGCCACGTCGGTGCACGAAGTCATCCTGGCGTACCCCGGCTTCTTCGCCATCGCCTGCTATCGCATGGCCAACCGCATTCGGGCGCTCGGGATCCCGCTCCTTCCCCGGCTGATCACCGAACACGCGCACATGCGCACCGGGATCGACATCCACCCGGGGGCGACGATCGGTGTTCCCTTCGCCATCGACCACGGGACGGCGATCGTGATCGGCGAGACGGCGCACGTGGGACGGCGGGTGCGCATGTACCAGGGGGTGACGTTAGGCGCGCTGTCGGTGGAGAAGGGGCTGGCCAGCGCCAAGCGCCATCCCACCATCGACGACGACGTGGTGCTCTACGCCGGCGCGACGGTGCTGGGTGGCCGAACGGTCGTGGGGGCGGGAAGCGTGGTGGGAGGCAACGTCTGGCTCACGCGATCGGTGCCGCCGCGCTCCGTGGTGGTTCACCGCGCCATGGACACCCACACCAGCGACACTCCCGAGCTCGAGTTTCACATCTGATCGATCGTCCCCCCGCCTCCCGTCTCCCGTCACCCGTCTCCCAACCCATGCCCGCCGACAACATCCTGGCCACCATCGGCAGCACGCCCCACGTGCGGCTGCGGCGGTTGTACGGGGACACGCACACCGTCTACCTCAAGCTCGAGCGCGCCAACCCCGGCGGTTCCATCAAGGACCGCATTGCGCTCGCGATGATCGAGGACGCCGAGCGGCGCGGCCTGATCGACGCGGCAACGACGATCATCGAGCCGACGTCGGGGAACACCGGGATCGGACTGGCGATGGTGGCGGCGGTGAAGGGGTACAAGCTCGTGCTGGTGATGCCCGAGTCGATGTCGGTGGAGCGGCGGCGCGTGATGGCGGCGTACGGTGCCACCTTCGACCTGACGCCTCGCGAGAAGGGAATGAAGGGGGCGATCGAGCGGGCGCACGAGCTGGCGGCGTCGATCCCAAACTCATGGATGCCGCAGCAGTTCGAGAACCCGGCCAACCTGGAGGTGCACCGCCAGACGACGGCGCGTGAGGTGCTGGCCGACTTTCCCGAGGGGCTGGACCTGCTCGTGACCGGCGTGGGGACCGGCGGACACATCTCGGGGGTGAGCCAGGTCCTCAAGGCGAGCGGGATGCCCGCGTTGCGTGCCATCGCGGTGGAGCCGGGCAAGTCGCCGGTCCTGTCGGGGGGGACTCCAGGGCCGCATCGCATCCAGGGAATTGGCGCCGGTTTCGTCCCGGCCATCCTGGACCGCGCGGCCATCGACCAGGTGGTGCAGGTGACGGAGGAGGAGGCGTTCGACTGGGCGCGACGCCTCGCGCGCCAGGAGGGAATCCTCGTCGGGCCGTCGTCAGGGGCGTCGCTGGCCGCGGTGGCCAAGGTGCTGGACGGGGCCCCGGCAGGGCAGCGGGTGCTCACCTTCTGCTACGACACCGGCGAGCGGTACCTGTCGGTGGAGGGGTTGTTTCCGCTGCCGGGGTAGGAGACGAGAGTCGGGAGACGGGGGAGTGGCGGGTCGTCCCGGTTCGAGCGCGGTCGATCACGCGCGCGGAGCGGTCGATTCCCTCAACGATTGATGGAATCAGCAGTCGGGCGTATGGTACCGCATGGCGACCTCCGAACTCGACCTGCTGCAGGGGACGCTCGACGTCCTCGTCCTGCGCGCCCTGTCGTGGGGGCCGCTGCACGGCTATGCCGTGGCGCGCTTCATCCGCGACGGGTCCGACGGGAGCTTCCGCATCCTGGACGGTGCGCTCTACACGTCGCTCCATCGCATGGAAGAACGTGGCTGGGTGGTGTCGACCTGGGGGACGTCGGACAAGGGGAAGCGCGCCAAGTTCTACCAGCTCACGACAGCCGGGCGGCGCGCCCTGACCAGCGAGTCGGCGTCGTGGGAGCGCTACGTGATGGCGGTGGCCAAGGTGATGACCGCCACCCCCGATTCCCTGGCCACCGGAGGCTCGCTTGCGTCGTGACACCCGCCCGGCGGCCTGGCGTCGCTACCTGCGCTTCCTTGGGCCCAACCTGCAGGCCGACATCGACGACGAGCTGGCCTTTCACCTGACGGAGCGCGTGGAGGCGTTGCGCGCCGGGGGGTTGGGAGCGGCCGAGGCCCGGGCGCAGGCGCTCTCCGAGTTTGGAGATGTGCAGGGCGTGCGCCGTTCGCTGCGCACGATCGACGAGCGCATGGAACGCCGGCGCGCGCGCGGCGCGTGGCGCGCCGATTCGTGGGCCAAGGTGCGGCACAGCGTGCGCGTGCTGGCCCGGCAGCCGGGCTTCACCGTCCCTGCCGTGGTCACGCTGGCGCTGGGGCTCGCCGCCACCGTGACGATCGCAACGCTGCTCCATCGCGTCGTCCTGGCGCCGTTGCCGTTCCCGGACGCTGAGCGGTTGGTGGCGCTGTCGTCGCCCATGCCCAAGCTGAACGACACGTGGGGGATCGCTCGCCACCAGCTCTTCTACTACCTGGCCAACGCACGGTCGATCGAGGCGATGGCGCTGTACCGCGCCAGCGAGGTCACGCTCACCGGCGATGGTACCACAGCATTCGCCGAACGTGTCCCCTCGGCGATGGTGACCGCGGGGATCTTCGACGTGCTGGGGATCGTGCCCGCCGTCGGGCGCGTCCTCACCCCGGAGGACAACCTGCAGCCGCGCCCACTGGTGGCGGTGCTGGGCCACGACCTGTGGATGCGCCGCTTCGGGGGCGACCGCGCCGTGGTGGGGCGCATGGTGGAGTTGGAGGGGTTCCCGGTGGAAATCGTCGGGGTGGCTTCGCCTACCGCGCAGTTGCCGGAGCGGCGCGTCGACTTCTGGCTCCCCGACCATGCCGATCCGGCGGCGAGGGCGCAGAACAACCATGTGCGCCAGGCCGTGGCGCGGCTGCGCGCCGGCTTCACGGCATCCACCGCCGAATCGGACCTGGCGCCGCTGGTGCTGCGCATGGAGGAGGTCTTCCCGTCGGCGTATCCCAACCGGTGGATCCAGGAGTCGGGCTTTCGTACGGCGGTCGTGCCGCTGCGCGACGACGTGGTGGGGGCGTCGATCGTGCGGGCGCTCTGGATCCTGCAGGCCGGGGTCGTGCTGGTGCTCGTCGTGGCGCTGGCCAACGTCGCCAACCTCTTCCTGGTGCGAGCCGACGGACGGGGACGGGAGCTGCTCGTGCGCTCGGCCCTTGGGGCACGCCGCGGCGACCTGCTGGCGCTGCACCTGACGGACGCGCTGGTGGTGGCGGCGCTCTCGGCGCTCCTGGCCTACGCCGCCGTGCGGGGGGCGCTCGGGGCGCTGGCGTGGCTGTCGCCACAGGCGGTGCCTCGGCTGGCCGAGGTGCACGCCGGGTGGCAGACCGCCGTGCTGCTGGCGGTGCTGTCGCTGGGGGCCGGTGCGCTCATGGGCCTCCTGACGGCGGGGGGAGCACGCGGCGACCATGCGGCCCTGCGCGACGCTTCGCGAGGGCTCACGCTCACGCGCCGGCAGGTGGCGGTGCGAGGGGGACTGGTGGTGGCGCAGGTGGCGCTGGCGGTCGTCCTCATGGCCGGCGCGGGGCTGATGGTGCGCTCGTTCCAGAAGTTGCGCGCCATCTCGCCTGGTTTTGACCCGGCAGGGGTGACCGCGATGGAGCTGGCGCTCCCGTCCGCACGCTACCAGGATGCGCCGCGCGTGAGCGGATTCCACGAGCAGGTGGTCGCCGCGCTGCGCGCCGTTCCCGGCGTGACGCACGCCAGCGTGGTGGAGCAGTTGCCGCTGACGGGGCACTCCGGCTGCACGGGGGTGGTTACCAGCCAGCCGGGGGCGCGCGGCCGTGCGGAGAAGTGCGTGACCACGCTGCAGGCCGCCCCGGGCTACTTCGAGGCGATGCGCATCGCGGTGCGGGGGAGCGCGCCCACGTGGGACGACATGCACCGGGCGTCGGGCGGCGTGGTGGTCACGCGAGCGCTGGCCGAGGTGCTCTGGTCCGGCGAGGATCCCATCGGGCGCACCATTCGCTGTTGCTCGCGGGGCGAGGGGTGGTTCCGGGTGACCGGCGTGGTGGACGGCCTGTACGACGCCGGCCTGGACGCGCCGCAGATGCAGGCGGCCTTCTTTCCGCTGGTGCCGGTTCCCGGCGCCGACCTGCAGTGGTTGGCGCGCCGCGTGAGCCTGGTGGTGCGCGCGCCGGAGCTCACACCGTTGCAGCTCCATGCGCTCGTGCAGCGCGAGGTGGCGCGCCTGGACCCGCAGGTGCCGGTGACCGAGCCACGCGCCATGGAGGAGCTGGTGATGGACTCGATGGCTCGGCGGACCTTCACCCTGGCGCTGCTGGCGGCCGCGGCCGCAATGGCACTGTTGCTGAGTGCGGTTGGGCTGTACGCCGTCGTGTCATACCTGGTGAGCCAGCGGCGTGGCGAGATCGGGATCCGAATGGCACTGGGGGCCAGCGCGTCGCGTGTGGCGCGGCTGGTGGTGGGGCAATCGCTCGCGCTCACGTCGTTAGGACTGGTTGTGGGGGTCGCGGGAGCCGTGGCCACGACCGGGGTGCTGGGCTCGCTCCTGTTTGAGGTGACGCCCGGCGATCCGGTGGTGCTGGGTGGAGTGGCGGGGCTCCTGGCGGTGATCGCCACCCTGGCGGCCCTGGCCCCCACCTGGCGCGCGGCGCGCGTGGACCCGTCGCAGGCGCTGCGCGCCGAGTAGACCGACAGGCGAACGGGCGAGCCCTCGCAGGCACGAGACATCATCGGCGCGTCGCGATCGGACGAAGCGCGACCCGCCGCCGCGCGACGTGCGACCTGGCGCCGTGCAGGCCGGTGACGTGCGTTCGGGCAAGTGCCC
>CAZVDJ010000142.1:222-8501 GCA_964626245.1 uncultured Gemmatimonadaceae bacterium | reverse complement strand
TCCTGCACGCCGCTCAGTGCCTCGGTGGGCGCGACGGCGCGGTCCGCGGCAGAGCATGCGGTGAGGACGATGGCGAGGGAGGCAAACGACGCGATGGAGGCGAGGCGCTGGACGGACATGGTGCAACTCCAGTGTGAAAGGGTTGGCCTCACGGAGTGCAAGGGGAACGCCCGACGGTGCGCATCGGCCAAGACCTGACATCACAACACGTTAGGCGTTTCTCCCGCCCGGTCCCCATGCATCGGCGCATGCCATCGGCTGCATCGGGGCGATGCAGCGGCCGCGCTCCCGGGCGCCTCGCCCGCATTGACAGCTCGCAAGCGCGGCCGCATGCTTCTCCTAAGCGCAATAGGAGAAAGGCATGGCGGCGCAGTCGGGTCCGGCCGATCAGGCCGACCTCATCCCTGGAACCCTCGACCTCCTGATCCTGAAGTCCGTGTCGCTGGGCAAGCTGCACGGCTACGGCGTGCTGCTGCGCATCGGGCAGATCTCGGGCGGGGCGCTGATGCTGCAGCAGGGGGCGGTGTATCCCGCCCTCTACCGGCTGGAGCACCAGGGGTTCATTGCCAGCGAGTGGGGGACGTCGGAGAACAACCGGCGCGCGCGCTACTATCGTCTCACGCCGGCCGGCAAGCGGCGGTTGGGAGAGGAGACGGTGTCGTGGCAGCGCCTGGTGGCCGCGATGTCGCTGTCGCTCGCCGCCACACCGCAGGAACTGTGATGCTCACGTCACTCGTGGCGCGGGCGCGCTAGCCTGTGCCCATGCCCCCGCTCTCCGTCCTGTACCAATACCTGCTTCCCAAGCAGGCACTGACGGCGCTCGCCGGCCGCCTTGCTGGTGCGCGGGCCCGCGCGCTCACCACGGCGGTGATCCGCTGGTTCATTCGGCGCTACGGCGTGAACATGGCGGAGGCAGCGGAGCACGACGTCTCGCGATACGCGACGTTCAACGACTTCTTCACCAGGGCGCTGCGTCCCGGTGCGCGCCCGCTGGCGTCGTCGGACCTCGCCTGCCCGGTCGACGGCGCCATTTCGCAGCTAGGGACGATCGATGGGGAGCAGCTGCTCCAGGCCAAGGGGCAGCTGTACTCGACGTGCGCGCTGGTCGGTGGCGATAGCGCTCTCGCGGCAGCGTTCACGAACGGGACATTCGCGACGCTCTACCTGAGCCCGCGCGACTACCATCGCATCCACATGCCATGCGACGGGCGGATCACGCGGATGATCCACGTGCCCGGCGACCTGTTCTCGGTCAACCCGGTGACCGCGCGCGGGGTCCCAGCCCTCTTTGCGCGCAACGAGCGCGTGGTGTGCCTGTTCGAGGGGGCGCGCGGCCCGTTCGTGATGGTGCTGGTGGGGGCGACGATCGTGGGAAGCATGGCGACCGTCTGGCACGGCGTCGTGAACCCGCCGCGGACGGGCTCGGTGCGAGACTGGCGCTACGACGAGCCGGGGGTCGTGCTTCGGAAGGGTGACGAAATGGGCCGATTCCTCCTGGGGTCGACGGTGGTGATGCTCTTTCCGGCCGGGTGCATGACCTTCGTCCCGGAGTGGCGCGCGGAGCGGCCGGTGCGTTTGGGGGAGAGCATGGGGACGTTCGCCTAGCGAGTCCGAGAGGTCCGAACCGTCCAAGCCAGGTGACGCGCGGGAGTGAACCGCGGATCCCGTGTCGCCCTGCGCGCCCCGATCGTTCAAACCTCGACCGGAGAAGAGATGTCGAAGCCCGGGGACGCCGCGGGCTCCTGCGTCCTCCACCCCCGACCTGCCTGACCGATGCGAACACCGATTCTCCCGGCTGTGCTGGCGTCCCTGACCATCGCCTCCGCCGCCGAAGGGCAGTCAGCCACGCAGGAAGCGGCGGCGCCGCCGCAGGTCCGCGCGCTCGCCGACTCGGTCGCGGGAACCGGCTCGGCCTTCGCACGCACGCGCAAGCTCGTGTACTGGATCAATGACTCCTTTCAATGGTCGGCGACCGACTACCAGCAGCGCAGCCCGGCGCAGATCATCGCGCGCCGCGCGGGCAATTGTGCCGACCTGGCCTCGGTGCTCGACATGTTCCTGGACAGCCTTGGGGTGCGTACCCGGTGGGTGCGCGAGATCAACGTGCAGCCCGGGCGCACCGAGCGGCGCCAGCGCACCGCCGACAGCCTGGTGAGTGCGCGGGGGAATTCGTTCTCCGTCTTCGGACTGCAGCACAACGACCACGTCTGGCTCGAGGTGTGGGACGACTCCTCGGCGGCCTGGTTCCCCGCCGATCCCGCGTACGGCGTGGTTGGCCTGGCCGACTGGTCGGCAGCTCGGCTGGCCATGGAGCAGCGGCCCAAACCGCGCGTTGCTGCCGTGGAGCCGATCGCGGCCGACATGGTCGTCCCGTTCGTGGTGGTGGCCGGCGATCGGCGGGGCGGGCCATATCTCGACGACCGCACCGCCACCTATCTGGTCGACGGCTTCAACCGCTTGTACGGCTCGGCTCTGGCGACGCTCCCATCGTGGCCGCGCTGGGTGGCCTCGGTGGAGTCGCTGTCCCCCAGGGCACGGGCGGCGTTCGAGGGACGGGTGAACCTGCACTCGTCCACGGCCGAGATCGCGGCACTCAAGGCGACGTACGATGCCCTGTCGCAAGAGGCGGCGTCGCGGGGGCTGAGCTGGCGGGGGAGGCGATAGGCCAAGGGGAGCGACGGTTTTCGTCCCGATCGCCAGCATCCGCACGAGTTGGACGGTCGTTCTCCCCTCGAAGTGGTCCGGTCCGATCGGATCGGACGATTTCCCGCATGGTCGCCCTCAGTTTCGGGTCGCCAACCAGCGCTCGCCGGTCGCTTCGACCGGTTCGGCGCCTGATCCGACGACCGATTCTGGGGAGCCCTCCCATGCAACGCATCAGCCTGACAACCGCGGCCGTGGCCCTGGCCACTGCCATCAGCTCGGCCCCGGCGGCCGCGCAACACCATCACGACGGCCCCACCCTGCACGTGAACCCCCGGTGGCGGGAGTGTTCGTTCCAGCTGGCCCACTCGCTCTCGCGCGACTCGTGGCGCCAGTTCACGCGGGAGGCGGGGCCAGTGACCACCTTCCGCCCGCTGGCTGACGCCAAGCCGATGGGAAAGGGGAAGTTCGAGGTGTCGATGCTGCAGTGGCAGTCGGGAATCGACCATCACGACGACGCCTGGAACGACACCTTCGTGCACCCCGATTCCGCGCACTACCTGTTCGAGGGGTCGCGCCTGAAGATCCCCGGGCTGATGGTGCGTGCGGGGGTCGGCGAGAAGACGGATGTGGGGTTGTACTTCACGAAGAGCCCCGGCGCGAACTACGGCTTCGTCGGTGGCCAGGTGCAGCGCAACCTGGTGGGCGGTGCGTCGGGCGAGTGGGCAGCGGCGGTGCGCGCGAGCTTCACCTCGCTCTACGGGCCCGAGGACCTGGACTTCGCCGTCATCGGATGGGACGTGGTGGCGAGCCGGGAGATTCGCCTGAACCGCTGGGCCGCGCTGTCGCCGTACGCGGGCGTCTCGAGCTACGTGGCGAGAGCACACGAGAAGTCGGCGGTGGTCGACCTGAAGGACGAGTATGAAGGGGGATCGCAGGTGATGGTGGGGACGGTGCTGGAGTTGTCGGGGGTGCGGTTGGCCATGGAGTACAACCGCGCGAGCGTCAACTCGGTCTCTCTCAAGGTGGGGTTCGGCCGCTAGCTGCAGGTTGGTCGCGCGCGCGCCGCGTGCGGCGTGACGCTGACGTCGAAGGTGGCCAGGCCAGGGCGGCGAACGACATGCCGCTCTGGCTGGCGTTGCGCGTGCCGGTATCTTGCGGGCGATGGCGAGTCTCACGCTCAGCCCGGTCCAACTCGCGTCAGCGGTGGGGGCGCTTCACGGACTCCTGCTCACGGGAGTGCTGGTGGCGCAGCGGAAGAACCGCACGGCCAATCGGGTGCTCGCGGCATTGATGGGGGCGTTCACGATCTACCTCGCCTCCACTGTCTACTACGGCGCCGGGCTCGTTCGGCAGTTCCCGTTCTTCTTCGGCTGGTCGTACCCCATGCCGTGGCTGTTCGGGCCGCTGGTGTACCTGTACGCGCTGGCGGCCAGCAATCGCGACTGGCGCTTTACGACGCGGAGCTGGCTGCACCTGGTCCCGGCGGTGGTGACGGTGCTGGTGGGGTTCCCCTTCTACCTCATGGGCGGCGCGGACAAGCTGGCGCTGGTCGATCGCATGGCGGCGGGCGACGTGCCGTTGCAACTGGCGATCATCGACCCGACCAAGTTCGTCTCGGGGATCGCCTACTCGGTGGCCACCGCCGTCTACCTGCGGCGCCACCGGCGCACCGTGGAGCAGAGCTACTCGAACACGGCGCGCGTGAACCTGCGCTGGCTGCTGGCGTTCGCCGCGGCGGGGGCGGCGATCTGGCTGCTGGCGACGGTGCTGAGTTTCCGCGACCAGCAGGAGCGACTGGAAGACGACCACGTGGCGCTGGCGATGGCGCTGCTCGTGTACGCGGTGGGGTACATGGGTCTGCGGCAGCCCGAGGTGTTCCGGTACGACACGCAGGAGTTCCCGGTGCAGACCCTGGGCTCGGCGGCCCCGGTGCCGCTGGTGAGTGCGCCGCCGAACCCCGATCTGCCCGCGCACGAGCCGCCATCTCCGTCGCCGGCACTGGTGGCGGCGCCTCCGCAGGGGCCGACGTTCACGCCGGGGGCGCTCGTGCTGCCTGACGAGTCCGCGGCGTCGCGCTATGCGCGCTCGGGCCTTGGCGACGACGAGGCGGAGCGGCTCCGACGGGCGCTGGTGGAGGTGATGGAGCGCGCGCACCCGTGGAAGGAGAGCGAGCTCACGCTGGCCGACCTGGCCGCGCGCCTCGGGAGCACGCCGCACAAACTGTCGGAAGTGCTCAACGCACAGCTCGGGACGACGTTCTACGACTTCGTGAACGGCTACCGCGTGCGCGAGGTCCAGCGGCGCATCTCCGCTGGCGAGGCGCGGACGCGCAAGATGCTGGCGCTGGCGATGGACGCGGGCTTCGCCTCGAAGTCCACGTTCAACCAGGCCTTCAAGAAGCACACGAGCCAGACGCCCTCGGAGTACCGGGAAGTGGCGGGGGCGTAGCGCGCGCGCCGGGCGACCGTGCTGCGCACGGTCGCGTCCTGTCGCTCGGCATGGCACCTCCGTATGGCCGGGATCGGAGTTGCGGCGGCGTTGTCCGCGCCACAGTTTCGCCGATCATGAACATCTCATGACCGGCGCGAATCGCCGGGCGTCCGTTCCCTGATCAACCCTTCACGAGCGACACCGGGAGACATTGGTGACCAGCACGCTTCTCGCGCCCGAGCGCACCCCGGCTCCGCGCGGTGCGCCGCGGCGACCGCGACGGCAGTTGAGCCGAGCCGCGTTCTACCTTCATCTCTGGCTCGGCGTGCTGTCGACGGTGGCGCTCATCGCGATCTCGATCACGGGGATCCTGCTCAACCACAAGCGTGGGCTGGGGCTCATGCCGGAGGTGGAGCACGCCCCGACGGGCGACTTCGCGTCGGCGATCGCCCTGGAGCGCATGGCCTACGCAGCGCTGGTGGCTGCCCCGGCAACTGCACGCGGCGACTGGAAGGAGGGCGATGCCGTGGACGTGGGGCTCATCGATCGCATGGATGTGCGCCCGCGCAACGGATTCGTGAAGGTGCGGCTGCGCGACAAGGCCTCGACCGAGATGACGGTGGACATCAACTCCGGGCAGGTGGTGCACGTGGGGCGGCGCGGCGACGTCTTCCTGGAAAAGCTCCACTCGGGCGAGGTGTTCGGCGGGCTGCCGTTCGTGATCCTCTCGGACATCGCCGCGGTGGCGCTCGTCCTGACCCTGGTCACCGGCTACTGGCTGTGGCTCGTCCCCAAACTGGCGCGTGCCTCCAGCGCCCGGGGCGACTCGGCGTCGCGCGCGGAGGTGGCGGCATGACGGCGGGCGTGCTGGCCTTCCTGGTGGGGTTGTACGTGATGCCGCTCGTGCTGCTGGCCTGGGGGCACGGCCTGCGTCGCCGGTCGCCGCGCGCGCGGCGGGCATTCTGGGGGGCGATCGTGGGGCACTGCCTGGCGGCGACGCTGGCGCTGGTCGCCGCGCTCTACCTTCCCGAGGAGTGGACGCCGGTGGAGACGGTGCGCGGTGTCCTTGGGCTCTGGTCGTTGCTGCTCCTCCCGCTGGTGGGCGCCGCGATCGGCGCCGGCACCACGCGCACGACGCGTTAGGCCGCGCGCGCGGCGCACTCCGCCCCGGTCAGGAGCGCACGGGCGGGGGGGCGCTGGCGGGGATCCCCGCGCAGAGTCGTTGCACCTCCGCCTCGGGCACGCCGATCTCCACCGCGGCGCGTCCGCGCCATGCCCCCAGGTTCCACGAGGTCCCTCGCCGCCCCAGCCACCGCGTACGCAGCGACTGCGCGGCCTTGCAGCTGACTGCCGACGGCGCCGCCGCCTGCAACGCCTGCACGACGACGGGCGCCGCGTCGCCGCCCAGCCGCGCCAGGTAGGCATAGTCGACCTCCTGCGCACCCGCCGGACGCGCAAGGTTGACCCGCGCCACCAGCAGGTCGGGGTTGAGCAGGTTGAGCGTGAGGAGGGTGACGAACGCCGAGAGCACCGTGATGGCGGCAAAGCGTCGCGCGCGTCCGCGCAGCACGGTGAACGCCATGGCCACGAGGACGACCGCGAGCCAGAGCATGAGGGCCGTCGCGGTGAGGCGGTCGGCGGTGAGGCCGAAGTGCGCGACGTAGAGCCGCATGCGCAGGAAGGCCGACGCCATGATCGCCGACAGCAACACGACCAGGGCAAGCGAGAGGTGACGATGGCGGCGCGCGACGCGGTCGTCCGCTGCAAGGGCGTGGGTGACGAGGATGAGCGGGAGCACCAGGGCGGCAAGCGCGAGCAGCTCGAAGAAGCCGCGCCGCGCGTACTCCGCCACGGTGAGCCCGGTGGTGGCAAGCACCACGTCGGCACCGCCAAAGAGCCAGCGCAGCTGCAGCCCCACGAAGACCGCGAAGAGGAGGATTACCGCCCCGAGCGAGGTGGAAACCTCGACCATGCCCAGGCGAAGCGGGAGCTGCTCGGGGACGGTGGCGCGCGTCGAGACGCCGAGCAGGGCGCCGCGTAGCCACCCCGCCGACCACCAGGCAAACGCGCCGGTGACGATGGTATGGACGACGAGTTGCTCGACGTCGAACGCGGGGAGGGAGAAGACCGACGCAAAGACCGGATCGGCACGCGAGAGCAGCGCAATGACGATGATGACGAGCGGCACGGTGAGAATCGCGGCGCGCAGCGCGGTCCACGAGGCCTCGCCGCGCACGGCACCCAGCGCCTGCAGCTCCGCGTCGCGCGCCACGAGCATGGGGGCGCCGCCGATGAGGTCGAGGATGGTGAAGAGCCCGGCCGCCATCACATCGCGTATCCGCGCCACGCCGAGGGACGGGGCGGGGCGGGCGGTGGCCGACATGGCGAAGAGCGCGATGGCGACGAGGGTGCCGAGGATATTGAGGAACTGCAGGGACTCGGCGTCGCGCCACGCGAATGCCGCGGCGCAGAGCACGGCGGCGGCCAGCCACGCCTGCTGTTCGCGCGAGACGGCGTGAGCGCGGTAGGCCGCCACGTGCAACGCGGCGGCGGCGAGCGCCAGGACCCACAGCGACCATCCCAGGCCGTCGGGGAGGAGTCGGAAGGCGGTATCGGCGGCAACGCCCAGCAGGAGGGCGACCACGAGGGTGCGCCGTGCGGCGCCGTGCTGCGTCTCGGCGGTGCTGTGTGGTGTCCCGGCCGCGCCCCCCTCGTGCGCGCCGGCTATTCCGGCCACGGTCTGCATTCGACCTCGTCGTAATCGGTGAAGGACTTTACACCACAAAGTTGCCGGCCGCAAGAGGGCGGCCGTACGGCTTGACCGTCCCTGTTCGCGGGCCGTTTTTCACCCGACCCCACCGGAGCTCGCTCGTGACCCGCGCCGCCCGCCCGCCAGCCGCCTCGCTCATGCGCGCCGCCGTTGCCGTGCTTGCCCTTCACCCGCTCGCGCTCGCGGCCCAACCGGCGACCACGGCGCGCTACAACCGCGCCGACGCCTTCCTTCCCTGGAACGTGCAGGCGCTCGTGACGGGGAACCAGCTCACCCCCACCTGGCTCGACGGCGATCGCTTCTGGTTCCGCGGGGCGCGCGGGCTGGGGGGCGAGTTCGTCGTGGTCGATCCGGTGCGGGGAACGCGCAACGTGGCGTTTGACCATGCGCGCCTGGCGGCCGCGCTCTCGGTGGCGGCCGACACGTCGTACGC
>CAZVDJ010000142.1:0-212 GCA_964626245.1 uncultured Gemmatimonadaceae bacterium | reverse complement strand
TGGGCTCGATGGTGACCGGATCGAGGACCATGCCCGACTCGGCGCGCTTCACCTGCGACATCGTCGCCTATCGCTGCACCGGCCCGGAGAAGGCGGTGGCACGCGCGCGCGACGAGATCGTCTCGCCCGATGGCAAGTGGGCCGCCTTCTCGCGCAACGAGAACCTGTGGGTGCGCGCCACGGCCACCGGCCAGGAGATCCAGCTCTCCACC
>CAZVDJ010000141.1:0-8523 GCA_964626245.1 uncultured Gemmatimonadaceae bacterium | reverse complement strand
TCCACCGATGGCGAGGCCAACTGGGGCTATGCCGTGGTCCCCGAGGGATGCTGCCAGGAGATCACCAACCGCCGGCAGCGGCGGAAGGTGTGGCCGGTGCTGCGCTGGTCGCCCGACTCGAGGCGCATTGCGACGCACCGCTACGACGAGCGCCGGGTGGAGCAGTTGCACCTGGTGGAGACGGTGCCGGGGGCCAGGCCAAGGCTGCACAGCTATCACTATGCGCTTCCCGGCGACTCGGTGATCCCGACATGGGAAGCGTATGTCTTCGACGTGGAGTCGCGGCGCGCGACCAAACTTGGGATCGCCCCCATTCCCGGGCAATTCACCTCCGCCGACTCGGCCTTCCGCGACGTGCAGTGGACCAGGGACGGGAGCTCGATCTTCGTCGCGGCGCGCAGCCGGGACTTCAAGAAGTACGAGCTGTACCAGGCGGATCCGGCGACGGGGGCGGCGCGCGTGGTGCTCACCGAGACGGGGAAGACGTACCGCGAGCTGCACCCGTTCAACGGGCCGCCCAACTGGCGCCCGATCAGGAACGGACGCGAGCTGTTGTGGTGGTCGGAACGTGATGGGTGGGGGCACCTGTACCGCGTCGACGCGACGACCGGGCAGGTGATCAACCAGGTGACGATCGGGGCGTGGCTGGTGCAGGACCTGCTGGCGGTGGACGAGACGCTGGGGACGATTCACTTCACCGCGGTGGGGCGTGAGGCGGGGGTGGATCCGTACTACCGGCAGCTCTATCGCGTGGGGCTGGACGGCTCGGGGCTCACACGCCTGTCGCCGGCGAATGCGGATCACCAGGTGTGGGCCACACCCTCGGGGCGCTACTTCGTGGAGATGTCATCGCGGCGCGACCAGGCGCCGGTCACGGTGCTGCGTGCAGCTGACGGACGCGTCCTGCAGACGGTGGAGCAGGGAGACCTCGCGCGCCTGCTGGCCGCGGGGTGGAAGCCCCCCGTGGCGTTCAGCGCCAAGGGACGTGACGGGGTGACCGACGTGCACGGCTACCTGTACTTCCCCACCCACTTCGACTCGACGGCGGCGTACCCGGTCGTGGACTACATCTACCCCGGCCCGCAGGTGGGGGCCGTGGCGACGCGCAGCTTCGTGAGCAGCGCGCCGGGCAACCCGCAGGCGATGGCGGAACTGGGCTTCATCGTCTTCACCGTCGACGCCTTCGGCTCGCCGCTGCGCTCCAAGGCGTTCCACGACGCCTACTACGGCAACATGACGGACAACGGGATCCCCGACCACATCGCGGCGATGCAGGAGCTGGCGATGCGCTACCGGCAGATGGACCTGGGCCGCGTGGGAATCTACGGGCACTCGGGGGGCGGCTTCTCCGGGACCGATGCCATCCTGCGGTATCCCGACTTCTTCAAGGTCGCCGTGTCGGGCGCCGGCAATCACGACCAGCGCGGCTACCACTTTCCGTGGGGGGAGAAATACCACGGGCTGGTGGAGAAGAAGGCGGCTGGCGGGAGCAACTACGATTCGCAGGCCAACCAGAACCTGGCCGCCAACCTGAAGGGGAAGCTCCTGCTCACGTACGGGACGCTGGACGACAACGTGCATCCCGACATGACGCTGGCGGTGATCGATGCGCTGATTCGCGCCAACAAGAAGTTCGACGTCTTCGTCTTTCCCAACCGCAACCACGGGTATGCCGGGGAACCGTACGTGATCCGGCAGACGTGGGACTACTTCGTGCGGCACCTGCGGGGTGAGGAGCCCCCCGAGGACTTCGTGATCCGGCAGCCACGTTAGGGACCGAGACCTGCAACCAGCGAGGGCACGATGCTACCAGGCACCGTCATCTTCACGCACGACAAGGAGCGGCTGGCGCGCTTTTACCAGGCGCTCTCGGGCTGGGCGGTGACGGCGTCGGACGACGTCATCACCGTGCTGCGCTCCGAGCACGCGGAGCTGGTCCTGCACCGCATCCCGGCGGAGTACGGCGGCGCGCCCGACCACGACGCACCGGCACCAGCGCGCGAGGACTCGTACCTCAAGCCGTTCTTTCCGGTCGAGTCGTTGCAGGGGGCGCGCGAGGCGGCGGCGCAGCACGGCGGGCGGTTGCGGCCGGCGGAGGACGAGTGGGGGGCGAGGGGATTCCGCGCCTGCGAGGGAGTGGACCCTGACGGGAACGTGATTCAGTGCCGGGAGTGGGTGAGTTGACCGCGTGCGCCGAGCGGGCGAATACTGTGACCGGATCGACGCGGGACAGGCACTCGTGCGGGTGACGGGTCCTTCGCCGTGCGCGGCGCGCGTCCCTCGTCCCGGCGGGAGCCTCACCGGCGCGCCCGCGGATGGCGTGCCGCCAGGCAGGGAGCAGGTGCCAGGCTTTTCGTGACCGTTGGCAAAAGGTGTGGCGGTAGCCGTCGCACTGGCAGGCGCGCCTTGACCGACACCTAACCGGCGGATGCGACTTTTCCTCTCGTACGCGAGTGAAGACGGCGCCCTGGCCAAGGAAGTCTACCTGGCCCTGCTGAACGCCGGGCACAAGGTGTGGTTCGACCAGCAGTCGCTGCGGGCCGGCGACGACTTCAGCGCCCGGCTCACTGCGCAGATCAGGCGCAGCGACGCCCTGGTCTTCCTGGCCACTCCGCACTCCATCGCCGACGGCTCGTACGCGCTCACCGAGATGGAGCACGCCCGCGAGAAGTGGCCCCATCCTCGGCAGCACCTGGTGACGGTGCGGTGCAAGGGGGTCGCGATCGAGCGGCTGCCCGCCTGGCTTCGGCAGGTGACGCTGCTGGACGAGGAAGGTGCCGGAAACCTCCCGGCAGAGGTGGTCCGCGCCGTGGCCAAGTTGCGCCCGGGCCGGTGGCGGCGCGCCCTGGCGGTCGCCGGCGGTGCATCGCTGGCGCTCCTGCTGCTGGTGTTGGGGGTGTCGATGGCCAACCGCGATCCGGTAGAGCAACTGCTCGCGGCAACGCTCGACGCCGGGGCGGCGATGCGGCTCGCGTCCATGCCCGTGAGCGATTCGGTGCAGCGCACGCGTGCACGCG
This sequence comes from uncultured Gemmatimonadaceae bacterium, assembly GCA_964626245.1. Lineage (GTDB taxonomy): Bacteria > Gemmatimonadota > Gemmatimonadetes > Gemmatimonadales > Gemmatimonadaceae > SCN-70-22. The sequence continues at coordinate 5,506 of CAZVDJ010000141.1, read as the reverse complement.
CGCGCATGCTGGAGTTCCTGGCCATCACGACCAGGCGCCCGCGCCCGCTGGGTCCCTGCGATCGTCGCGTCGCGGACTCGCTCGCCAGCCGCGAGGAGGTGCGTCGGGCCGTGGAGTTCGTCCGCCGTCCGCCGCCCACCACGGAGATGAAGGGCTCTCGCGTGCGCGACGTCCTCCACGCGGTGCAGCGTGCGTGGCGCGGCTCTGCGATTCCGACGAGCGCGTCGCTCGATTCCACCAACCTGTCGGGGATGCACTTTGCCGGTGCCGACCTTCGCGGCGTGAGCTTCGCGGATGCCTGCGTGAACGAGACCGTCTTCAGCGACGCCTCGTTGCAGGGGAGCCGCTTCGTGGGCGCACAGGGCGATTCGGCCGTGTTCACCCGGGCGCGCCTCGACTCCAGCCTGTTCGCGGGCGCACATCTCGCCGGGGCGGTGTTCTACGCGGCGTGCCTCAGGCGTGCCGACTTCTCCAGTGCGACGCTTACCCATGCACGGGTTGCGCAGGCAGACATCTCGTGGGCCAGCTTCTTCGAGGCCACGCTCACCGGCGTCGATGGATGGTTGGAGGTGGACACGGGCCGCACCGACGCCTTGTTCCTCTACGCCAAGGGGCTCAGCGCCGAGGATTCACTGGCGTTGGCCGCCGGCGGGGGGATCGTGGGCGGGACTGACTATCCCGCGTGGAAGGAGCGACGGGACGCGGCGCCGGCGCGCGCGTCGACGGTCGCCGCCTGTCAGCCGGAGGCGTTGACCGCGCGCTAGCGAGGGCGGGAGCATCGCGAACCGCACGCGGCGTGACGCGTGCCCCCCGTGCGGGATCAGGGAATGGTGACGCGACCCGCGGCCGACGCCAGCGTGGCCTTGGGCGGCGTGGGAAAGGCGGCGGAGGGCGCGCTGATGACAAACGGCACCGAGCTGTTGGCCTGGATGGTGCCACCGGGCGGCGTGAAGGTGCACATGCTCACGCAGCCAGGGGGCGTGGTGGCCACGTTCCACGTGAGCGGGCCGGCGCCTCGATTGTGCACGCGAGTGGAGAAGGTCCTGGTGACGCCGTTGTCCTGCACGGTGAAGCTGAGCGCGAGGAGGAGCACGGCCGTCTGGGGTTGCACCGCGATGTCGAGCGAGTCGGTGCTGGGCAGCACGCGCGTTTGCAGCCGGCCCAGGAAGAGGCGCGTGCCGTTGTTGCTGACGATCGTGGCGACGAGGAGGACGTTCCCCGTGTCGAGCACCACGCTGAATCGCGCCACCGAGTCGCGCTGGCCCAGGCGCACGCGGTGGGTCGCTGGCGGTGCGGCGGACGAGGTGATGTCCAGGATGGCGGTGTCGAGCACGGAGATGTAGTCGCCCGGGAAGGCCGCCGCCGCGTCGGCGCGCGAGAAGACGACGGCGATGGGCCTGGCGCCGCCCGATTCGCTGGGTGCGGTGCTGCACCCGAGGGCGAGTGCCGCGCCGAGCAGGGCGCCCGCACGCCTAACGGCGCTGCTCACAGCGGAATCCTCACGATGATCAACCGTGAACGCCGAGGCGCTGCGGCGTCGTCCTGGTCCCAGCAGCGGGTGGCCGCGCACCAGGCGCCCCCGCCGGCTGCCGCGAGCCCCAGGTAGGTCCACGGACTTCGCAGCACGCGCGACAGCCCCGAAGGCCCGCGCGTCGAACCGGCTCCGGTGCCCCCTTCCCAGACTTCCCGGGCGTGGAAGTCGACGTGTCGCTGGTCGATGAGTGCCGTGGACTGCCGGCGCGGGACGAGCGCGGGAGCCTCACCGGGTCCCAGCGTGACGACGTCGCCGGCCTGGATGGTAAGGGCACCGAGTCGCACGACTCCATCGACCAGGTGCATCACGGCGCGCTGCCCGCTGGCGTCCACCGCCACGATGAGGGTGGTACCACAGACGACGGCGGGCGTGCGGGGATCGGCGGCGACTACCTGCAGCCGGCAGAGACGGCGACGGTCGGTCCACGTGATGTACGCCCCGCCCCGATGCACCGCGAGCCGGAGCGAGTCGCCACGTCTCGTCAGCGAGTAGATGCCGGTGTCGGCGGCCAGCCCGCGCCGGAGATCCGCGCCGATGACGGCACAGAGCAGGCGCGGCGCGAGCACCATCTCGACCACGCCGAACGTCGAGTCATTGATGCTGAGGCGAGCGTCGAAGTCTCCCCCGACGCGAACGGAGTCGTTGAGCTGCAGCGGCTCGACGGGGGGCACCTGCACCAGGTCGCGCGGCGTGCGCGCACGCACCAGCCGCACCGAGCCGGGAAGGGGGGTGCGCGGGCGACAGCTCTCCTGGCCGGCCGTGGCGCGAATGCGCTGAATCTGGCCGATGACGCTCCCCTGGCCCGCGGCGGCCGGGGGAACGAGGCACGTCAGCGACAGCGCACACGCCGCGAGCCGCGCGCGCCGCACACCGGCGCGCGTGACATCCCTGGCATCGTTCGAGCGCCGCATCGCCATTGGCCTCCGTCTCCGCCCCCCTACACGCGGCGAACGTGGCACGGTCAGGGGAATCGCGCAAGCGCGGTGTAGCAGGCACAAGCGTGCGCATCGCGCAGTCGTCGGCTGCTAGCGCACGGTCCACCCGATGCCGTACCACGTGCTTTCGGCGGGCGCGCTGGCCAGCCGACGGATCACGATGTCGTAGCGCCTTCCGCGTTCCCCGCGGAACTCGGCCACCTCATACGAGTTGTCCCACGAGGCGCTCCTGGCCACGAGCCGAGTGCCGTCGAAGATGAGAAGGTCCAGGTCGAGCCGAAGCTCCGACGTGGCGTTGGTGATGGAGCCGTCGGTGGCGGTTGTGGCCGTCGTGCGGCTGTTCCACGCCAGCGCGACCTTGACGTGGCGAGGGCCGCGGGCCGGCACTTCCACACGATAGACAAACGATGCGCGGCTGCCGGTGACGTCGGCGGGGCCCAACGTGCCGACGTCCCACCCTCGTGTCGCGGCCGCGTCGTTCCGCGCCCGGCGGCTTCGCGCAATGCGCACCGACTCGGCGGCATCCAGCACGCCCGATCCATCCTTCGCGTCGACGTCGTTCCAGACGTCGTTCCACCAGGTGCTCCCCTCCAGGTTGCGCCCGGCGGCGGCGAGCAGGATGGCGCGACATCCCTCTGGCCAGTGTCGCAACGCGGCACTGGCGTGCTGCAGGAGTGCGACCGTCCCCGCGACCGCTGGAGCGGCGAAGCTCGTGCCCGATGACGTCTGGCCCACCGCGCTGACGTTCGTGCCATTGGCGGCAAGCTCGGGGAGCTCGCGATCGGCGTGCGGCGACGTGGGATTGCGAAAGACCGAGGTCGACGCGACGTGGGAAGCGCCATCATCGTGACTGGCCACCGCGAGGCTGTTGTAGCCCTTGTGATTCACGAACTCGGTGCCGGGCGCGGAGGAGTTGCCGGCCGCCTGCACGATGGTGGGGTACGGCCAGTGCATGGCCAGGTAGTCCTTCACGCGGTCGTCGAGCGAGAGCGTGCCGTCCGTTTCCTCCGCGTCTCGATGGACGCTCTGGCTGATCACCGTGCACCGTTGCCGGGTGACGGCCCACTCCAGCGCCTTGAGGTCGTAGCTGTTGGCGGAGTGCAGCTCGCAGTCGGGCGCAAACCCCCTTGGGCCACTCGACTGCGTGTTCTTGATGATCCCGCTCGTGAGGCGGGCGTGGCTGCTCTGCGCACTGCGTGTGCTGTCGAAGTGCGCGGCCACGTCGAGTTGCGACAGGTCATCCGGACCACGCTCCCACACCGCGACGCGAACGCCGCGTCCCGTCCAGCCCATCGTGCTGACCACGGTGTCGGCGCGCGCATCGGCCATCGACGTGACGAGGTCATCGACGCCTTCGGTCTCGTGCAGGTAGACGGTGTCGACGCCCTCCACCTGCGCAATCGTCCGGATCTGCTCCGGCGTCGCCGTCATCATCAGCAACGGCACCGTCTCCAGTTCCGATTCCACGCGCTTGTGGACGCGCTCCTCGATGGTGCGCTTCACACGCGCGCGGGCGTCGGACACGATGCGGCGATACGCAACGAGCGGTGCCGGCGGTTCCTCCGCGTTCACGGCCGGGCGTTCGGGTCCGCGCCCTCCTCCCGGCCTCGTCGATTCGTCCTCGTCCTCCCCCTGCGTTTCTTCCCTGCTGGCCAACAGGGGGCGCTCGACAGGGAGTCGCAGGTGCAATGCCTTGTCGGCGTCGGGCTCGACGACGCGTACCCAGATGGCGATGGGGATCTCGTCGCCGGGGCGGTGACGCTGCACCTCGCGAAAGAGCACCGGATGCAGCGTGCCGTAGCGCATGGCTCGGGCGCGCCGTTCCGCCTCGAGCAACGCCTCCGCGTCGACGCGCGCGCCGGACTGCACGTCCGTCGCCACCACGGCCACCTCACCTCGGCGCGGGTCGATGGCCTTGGACATCCGCACGCGCTTGTCCGTGAGCGGGAGCCGTACGGTGCGCCGGTGGAGGACCACCGCCGCAGCGCCCGTGGCGCGCGGTGCGGGCGCTGCCACCGTCGTCGTCGGTTCGGCAGCGTCCAGGAGCGCGGCGTCGAGGTCATCGTCCCCTCGCCACCCGGCGGTCTCGCGGAGCGCGGACGGGGCGTACGCCCACGAGTCGTCTTCGGCCTCGAAGGTGTCGTCGTCCTCGGTCGTCTCGTCGTCGTCCGGGATTGGCCAGGTGTCCTGCCCCTCCGCCAGCGTCACCTCGCCCCATTCGTCGCCAGCTGCCTCGGACGCTGCACCCACGCCCGTGACGGCCGACCCGGACGCGGCACCCGCGCGCCCGCTCGTCGCGAGCGTCGCTGGTTGCAGTGCCTTGAGCACGGCGGCGCTGTCGCGATCGAGCCGTCCCATCGCTGGAACGCGCGGGCGGCTCCCGGAGAAACAGCGTGCCTGGAAGGCCTTCACCGCCTCCGTCGTCGGTTCGTCGTAGCGTCCGGTGTCGGGACACAGGTAGCCGAGCCCGCGCAGGTCAGCTTGCAGCTCACGGATCACGTCGGTGGTGATGGATGGGCGCGGCGCTCCGCCGTACCGGCGCCCGGCGTCCCGGTCGCCTGCGGCCAGTCGCCCGTTAGGCACGAGGTCGAAGAATCCCCCGTAGGCGGCGGCTCCGAGGACGGGGCCCGACGGGACGACGAAGCCGAATCCGGCGCGCTCCAGGCGCACCCAATCGAAGTCGAGCCCCGGGTCGCCCGCCTTGCGCCCCAGCCGGCGCGGCGACCGCCCGGTGGCGATGTCGGAGTGCCCCACGACATGCGTGGGCAGGATGGAGGGAAAGGCGAGCCGCAGGCGTCCGAGCAGGGCGATGAGTGCGTCGTACTGCGCGACCGCGTACTCGCCTTGCTCGTGCACCACCTCGATGCCGATGGAGAAGCCGTTGACGCTGTCGCGTCCCCCCCAATGCGACGTGCCGGCATGCCAGCTGGCGCGAGACTCGTGCACCAGCTTGACGATCTCCCCGTCGGTGTCGATGAGGTAGTGCGCCGACGGGCCCGCCGGATTGAGGAACCAGTTGAGCGCCGGGCCGGCGCGG
>CAZVDJ010000140.1:0-8614 GCA_964626245.1 uncultured Gemmatimonadaceae bacterium | reverse complement strand
GGCCCGCGCTGCACCGGCGGGTGCCATACGGCGCGGCGCCCGCTGGATCTGGCGCCGCGCCTACGGCTCGCGCGACCGCGGAGGCGGCACCGGCGTCCCCTGCGGGATCGCCATCCCGTCGTGGCGTGGCTCGCTGGCCCCGAAGTTCACGCCGGCCGGCGTGCGCATCACCGCCTGTCCCCAGCCGAACACGCTCGACCGTGGCCCCACGTTGCGCACGTCGTGCCCAAGGCTGGAGAGCGCCGCGCGCACGTTGGCAGGCACCAGCGTCTCCACGCTGACGTCGCACCCGTCGAACGACGCCTTGGAGAAGCGCCCCGCTTCCAGTGCCTGCTGCAGCGTCATGCCGTGGTCGGCGATGTTGGAGACGAACTGCGCGTGCGCCTGCGACTGGTTCCACCCGCCCATGATCCCGAAGCCGATGCGCGTCCCGTCCTTCTCCATGAACGCGGGGATGATGGTGTGCAGCGGACGCTTGCGCGGCGCGAGCACGTTCACCGCGTCCCGGTCGAGCGTGAACAGGGCGCCGCGGTTGTGGAGCAGCACCCCCGTTCCCGGCGCCGTGAGCCCCGAGCCGAACTCCGAGTAGATGGACTGGATGAGCGAGACGATGTTGCCGTCCTTGTCCACCACGGTCAGGTAGATCGTCTCGCTTCCCGACAGCCCGCTGACCGAGGCGTACTGCACTGGCGAGACGGCGCACGCCGCGCGTGACATGTCGATGGCGCGCGCCCGCTCGGCCGCGCGTGACTTGTCGAGCATGGCGGCGGTGGGAACGGTGGTGAAGCGCGGGTCGGCGGTGTACTGGAGCATGTCGGCGTAGGCCAGCTTCTTGGCCTCGATCATGGCGTGCATCGCGCGCGCGCTGTGGAAGCCCCACTCCTTCAGGGGGAAGCGCTCCATCAGGTTGAGCATCATGAGTGCGGCGATGCCCTGCGTGGGCGCCGGGAGCTCGTAGACCGTCCATCCCCGGTAGGTGGTGCTGATAGGCGTGACCCACTCGGCTTGCAGCTCACGGAGGTCGTCCAGCGCCATCGTCCCCCCTTCCTCCTGCGAGATCCGGACGATGGCCTGGGCCACCGGCCCGGTGTAGAAGCCGTCGCGTCCCTGCTCGGCGATGCGCCGCAGCGTCGCGGCCAGGTCGGGATTGCGGAAGACGTCGCCCTCGCGCGGGGCGCGTGCGCCGTCCAGCAGGAAGGTCGCCTTGCTGTAGCGGTTGCCCGAGAGCTTCTCCACCGCGTTCCCCCACATGCGCGCCACCTGCTCGGTGACGGGGAAGCCGTGCTCCGCGTAGTGCACCGCAGGAGCGAGCGTGGTGCGGAAGCCGAGTGTTCCAAAGCGATCGTGCATCGCCTGCCAGCCGGCCACCGTGCCGGGAACAGTGACCGTGTGGATGCCGCGCACGCGCGTCTCACCGCGCGCGCGCAGCAGCTCCGCGGTGAGCGCCTTCGGGGCCCAGCCGGCAGCGTTGAGCCCGTGCAATTTCCCGGTCTTCGCCTCGTAGACGATGGCGAACAGGTCACCACCGATGCCGTCGCCGGACGGCTCGGTGAGCGCAATGACCGCGTTGGCGGCGATGGCGGCGTCGATGGCGTTGCCGCCGAGTTCCAGCATCTGCGTCCCGGCCTTGGCGGCCAGGGGCGAGCTGGAAGCGACGATGCCCAGCGAGGTGGTGACCATCGATCGACCAACCACCGGCAGCGGCGCCCCTTGCGCGCCGGCATCGGCGAGGGCTGCGGACATGGCGAACAGGAGTCGTAGGGCGGACGCGCGCGGCATGAGCGACGGGGCTGGAGGGGGACACGCGACCGCTCGCGCGTCCGGGGCGACAATCGACCCCGGCCGGCGTCCCGTCAAGGCGCGGACCTCGCCGACCGGCGCGCATGAACCGCAGCCTGCGACGCTGGCCCGGTTCGCACCCGACGGCTAGCCTTCGGCGCCGCCCGCCCGTTGGCGCCGCCCGTCCCCCATCACCGCCTGATGCGTCGCCTTCCCAGCCTGGAGGCGCTGCGTGCCGCCCCGGTGCGCACGCCGCCGCTCTCCACGTACACGCCCGCCGAGCGTCGCCTCATCGCCACGTTGCGGACGCCCCGTCAGGTGCAGCGCTACCTGCGCGCCCTCCCCTACAACTGGGAGCACACACTGCGAAGCTTTCGCGGCGCCGTGGCCGTGGGGCGCGCGCACTGCCTCGAGGCGGTCCTCTTCGCGGCCGCGATCCTGGAGCACCACGGCTACCCGCCGCTGGCCCTGGATATCGAGTCGGACGACGGGCTGGATCACGTCCTCTTCCTCTACCAGCACCGCGGCCGGTGGGGAACCGTGGCGCGCTCGCGCGACTACGGGCTCCACGGTCGCCCGGCCGTCTTCCCGTCGGTCCCCGCGCTCGTGCGCAGCTACATGGACGCCTACGTGGACGGCACGGGGCGGGTGAACGGGTACGGAGTGGCCCAGCTCGACCTGCTCACCTCCGCCGACTGGCGCCTAAGCACGCACAACGTGCGGCGCGTGGAGCAGGCCTTCATCGACATGCCACACGCCCCCCTGACCATGGGGGAGCGCCGCTACCAGCGGGCCCTGCGCCGCTTCCAGGCCTTCAAGGCGCGCGGAACGCCGGTGACCCGGCGCAGCATGCGCGCGCTGTACGGGGAGCAGGTGCGGCGCTGGTGGTAGCACCTCCCTGACCCGGGGACGGCGGCCGGGTCGGCGGCCACGGCCCGGCGGCGGGAGCCACTAGCGAGCCCTTCCGTTTTCCTCCAAAGACCCCGATCTTAGCCGCGCCTCTGGGAGACGGCGGCGACGGCACGCCGGCTCCCCCTTCCCCAGCCGTCTCCTCCCCCCCGTGCCCACCGGCTCCCGCCCCCACCCGGCCGGTGAGTCGCATGCGCCCGAGCTGTCGCCGTCCCACGACGCGACCGCGGCGGTGCAGCGGCTTGCCGACGTCGTCGCCAACGACTTCAACGACCTGCTGACCACGATCCTCACCTCGGTCGAGATGGTGCTCGACCGTGTGGGACCGTCCGACCCGGTGCGCCCCGACGCCGAGGCGATCCGGCGTGCCGCGCGGCGGGGAGCGGAGCTCACGCAGCAGCTCCGTGCCATCTCCCGCGGCCCGGCGCCCGTGCAGCTTCGCACCCTCATCGCCACGCCGCCGGCGCTCGGCGCGGTCGCTCGCACTAACGAGAAGCAGCGCACGGTGCTCCTGGCCGAGGACGAGCCGACCGTTCGACTGCTCATGAAGCGGGTGCTGGAGCGCGCCGGCTTTGCCGTGCTCGTCGCCACGAGCGGCGAGGAGGCGCTGGAGATGGCCCGCGCGCATGGCGGCGCCATCGACGCCCTGGTCACCGACGTCATCATGCCCGGGATGGGCGGCGGCGAACTGTCGCGCCGCCTTCGCCGCGACCATCCCGAGCTCCCGGTGCTGCACGTCTCCGGCTACACCGCGGGCACGCTGCGCCACCACGACGTCCTGGACGCCAGTGCCGACTTCCTGCAGAAGCCCTTCTCGCCGCAGGTCTTCCTGGAGAAGCTGCGCCTGGTGATGGAAGCCCGGACAGGCTGACGCGTCTTCTCGTCTTCTGCCGTTACGGTGTGTACGCCCGCCCCAACCCCGCCAGCGCGCTCACGATCAGCAGCGCCCACTGCGGTCCCTTGAACCCCTCGGCGCCGTCGTCGTAGCTCTCGGCGATGGAGTGCGCGCCGCGCCCCTGGCCGCCGCCATCGATGGTGATGGCCGGCACGCCCAGGCTCATGGGATAGTTGGCGTCGGTGCTGCTGGCGCCGGTTGGGGCGGTGAAGCCGAGCGACTTTCCCGCCGCCAGCGCGGTGCGGGCGATGTACGAGGAATCGTTCACCTGTGCCGCCGGCCGCACCCCCATGTCGATGACCTTGAGCGACACCGTGTCGCGCGCATTCGGCCACCGCGCGTTCTCCTCACGCAGCGCCTCGGCGAGCGCCGCCTTGAACTTGGCGTCGATCTTGTCCAGCTCCTCGGGCGACTCGGAGCGCATGTCCACTTCCATGGCGCCTAACGGGGAGATCGTGTTCACCGAGGTCCCGCCCGACACGATGCCGACGTTGAAGGTGGTGCGCGGCGTGCGCGGGACCTGGAATTCCGAGATCTTGGCGATCGCGCGCCCCATGGCGTGGATCGGGTTGGCCATCCCGAAGGCGCCGTAGCTGTGCCCGCCCGGCCCCTGGTACTGCACCAGGTAGCGATGGCTCCCCACCGCGCCGGTGGTGAGCCCCAGCCCCGTGCCGTCCACCGAGATGAAGTAGTCGATCTTCTGCGGCGGCTTGCGGAAGAGGTAGCGCACACCGCGCAGGTTCCCCGGCCCTTCCTCGCCCACGTTGGCAATGAAGAGGACCGTACCCGGCGTCTGCACCCTGGCCTGCTGCATGGCGCGCGCAACGGCGAGGATCGTCGCCAGGCCGCGGCAGTCGTCGCCGATGCCGGGGGCGCGCAGCCGCGTCCCCTCCTTCTTCACCGTCACGTCGGTCCCCTCGGGAAAGACGGTGTCCAGGTGACCGGCGATGACCACCGTGGGGCCGTTCCCCGTCCCCTTGCGCTCGCCGATCACGTTGCCGATGGAGTCGAGCCGCACGTTGGTGAGCCCCAACGATTCGAAGCGGCGCTTCATCTCCGCGGCGCGCACTTCCTCCTTGAACGGCGGTGCAGGGATCTCGCAGATCGACGACTGCTGCTCGAGCGTCCACGCATTGTCGCGCTGCAGGATCTCCAGCGCCGCCTTCACCGCCGCATGCTCGCGCGGGATGGCCGGTTCCTGGGCCGCCAGCCCAGCCGGGACCACGACCGATACCGCAAGCGTGCGCGTGAGCGGCCGCAGGAGCGCCCGCAGGAGTGCCGGCTTGCGCGGTGAGGCAGCGGCGCGCACCGCGAGGCGTTCGACGGACGCGGAGCGGGGCGCGAGGGGGCGGGCGGCGACGCGAGGATGAAGAATCGGGGTCAGCATGGGAACGAAACGGGCAGGTGGGACGGAGGTGCCCTCTCAGCGGAGGTCGAAGAGCGGGGCAATCGCGCGCGGGGCGAGGCCGGCGGCGAGGGCAAGCATGAGGAGGAGACGCGCCTTCTGCGGATTGAGGTCGGTGGCGCCAAGCATGGCGCCGCGCCCCGGCGGAAGGACCGCGAGTGAATCCGGATCGCTCGCCTCGCCAACGCGCCCGCTTCCGGTTCGGTTGGAAATGACGACGGTGACGCCACGTTCCGTGGCCCGGCGCAGCGCGCGCGACATCGCGGGCGGCGCGCCGCCGCGGCCAACACCGGCCAGGACGATCCCGCGTGCGCCGGCGTTGACCGACGCGTCCACCGGGACCGAGTCGGCGCCGATGTGGGCATACACCACGTCGACGCGCGGAAAGTCGCTCACGCTCGCCAAGTCGAAGCGCGGGACACCGCACGCTGCGCCAGCGGCCACCGGCGACGGGCGATGAAAGACCACCGTGTCGGGATCGGCCACCCCCAGCACCCCCGCGTCGGGGGCGGTGAAGGCATTGAGGCGCGTGGTGTTGGACTTGGTCACGTCACGCGCGGCGAAGATCTCGTCGTTCATCAGGACCAAAGCCCCGCGCCCGCGCGCCGCCGGCGCCACCGCCGTGCGAATGCTGTTGCGCAGGTTGGCCGGCCCGTCGGGGCCCACCGCGTTGGCCTGCCGCATGGCCCCCGTGATCACGATCGGCTCGCACCCACCCACGGTGAGCGAGAGGAAGAAGGCCGTCTCTTCCATGGTGTCGGTGCCATGCGTGATCACGTAGCCCGCCGGCGCGTCGGGGCCCGATTGCAGCTCGCGGATGCGCGCCGCCAGCCGGCGCCACATGTCGTGCGTCACGCTCCCCGACGCCACGTTGCTGAACTGCTCCACCGTGACGCGGGCCATGGAGTCCAACCCGCCAATGCCGCCCACCAGCTCGCTCCCGGTGCGGCGGCGGTCGTTGCCGAGGTTCGAGATCGTCCCGCCGGTGGCCAGGACGTGCACACGCGGCAGCACCGGCTGGACGGGCTGCGCCGCGGCGACGGTCGCCGCGACTGACAGCGCCCCCAGGGCGAGCACGGCCGCGCGCGCCGCGGCCGGCGCCATGCCTAACGCCCCCCGGCGGGGACCGCGCCGTAGATGCGCGTCGCCAGGGCGTCGTACAGCTGCATCGTCAGGCGGCCGGGCGTCCCGTCGCCCACCGGCGCGCCATCGATCGTCACGATCGGCATCACGTCGGTGGTGGTGCCGGTGAGGAAGGCCTCCTGCAGCCGCGGCAGGTGGTGCACGTGGAACGGGGTCTCGTTCACCGGGATCCCCAGCTCGCGCGCCACCTCCAGCACCACGTCGCGCGTGATCCCCGGCAGGATCAGGTTGCTCGCGGGATAGGTGCGAAGCTCGCCGTCGATCACGCCGAAGATGTTGGTGTGCGACCCCTCGGTGATCGCGCTCTCGCGCACGAAGATCGCCTCGAAGACGCCATGATCCACCGCGTGCTGCTTGGCCATCACGGCCGCCAGCAGGTTCACCGTCTTGATGTCGCAGCGCGACCAGCGAATGTCGGGATAGGTCACCACCGACACCCCCGTCGCGCGCTTGTCGCTGGGGAGGGCGAAGCGCTGCGCCGACAGGAAGACGGTGCACGGCGTCCCCGCCGGGGGAAAGTGATGCGTGCGCGGCGCGGCACCACGCGTGATCTGCAGGTAGACCGTCCCCTCGCCCGAGGTGATGTCGTTGCGCCGCAGCAACTCGAGCGACACGGCCTCGATCTCGTCGAGCGAGAGCGACGGCTCCAGGCGCAATTCGCTGAGCCCGCGCGCCAGGCGCCGCAGGTGTCGCGCCGACTCGAACAGGCGGCCATCGACGGCACGGGTCACCTCGTACACGCCGTCGCCAAAGAAGAAGCCGCGCTCGTCCACCGAGAGCTTCGCCTCGTGGCGCGGCAGGTACTCCCCATTCAGGTACACGATGCTGGACATGGACTCATCCAAGGGCTGCGGACGGCCGCGCGACGGTCGCGTGGCCCGGACGGTTTCTACCCCTCGTGGCACGGCAAGTCAAGCCGCGTGCCCAGCGCGCGGCGCGGCTACGGGAGCCGAGGGATGTATGCCATCCCGTCGGGGTTGGGCCCGGCGTCGATCGTCCGCGTGATGGTGAGCGTCGCGAGGTCGATCTCGACCACCTCGCCCAGCGCTGCCGTGGCAACCCAGGCGCGCGTGCCACCGGGCTCCATCAGGATTCCCAGCGGGACCGCGCTGTTCCCCATGTCGCCCAGCACCACCTCGGCCTTCTTCCGTGCCGGATCGAACGGAATGGGAATGGTCTTGAGGAGCGTGCGGCTGGCGACGTCGTAGACCGTGATGGCCCCGGCGGCCGCATTGGAGACGAGGACACGGCGGCCATCCAGGGTGAACTTGAGCCGGTTGGGAAAGCGCAGCGTGGGCGCCGATCCTAACGAGTCGAGCGTCGACGCCGACAGCACGGTGATCACGTCCAGCGTGCGATCGGCGGCCCAGACCTCACGCCCATCGGGCGAGACATCCAGCCCTTCCGGCCCCTTCCCCGTCACCTTCACCTGCACCAGTGCCCGCGCGGCCACGTCGAAGCGCCCCACACTTCCCGACCCGATGTTGGCCGTGTAGGCGAATCGCTCGTCGCGGGCCAGCGCCACCATGTGCGTCCCGTTCGCCTCGCTCCCGATGGCCCGCTCCACCGTCCCGGCCACCACGTCCACCACCAGCAGCGCGCGACTCGCCTCCACCGTCACCAGGACGCGCCGGGCATCCCGGAGCCAAACGATCCCGTGCGGCCGTCGATACTCGCCTAGCGAGATGGTGCGCGGCGCCGACTGCCCCGCGAGGTCGAGCACCGTCAGCGAACTCCCCGGCACCTGTCCGCCGTAGTTCCCCACCACCGCCGTGCGCCCGTCGGGCGACACCGCCACCTCGTGCGGACCGTCGCCGGTGGCATGCGTGCGCACGATGCGCCCGCTGGCGATGTCCACGATTGAGGCGCGCGCGTCACCCTTGTTCAGGACGATCAGGGCCGGCTGCGCCGCCGCCCGCGCCGCCGGCAGCAATCCGATCGTGGCGATCACGAACAGCACCGCGGGGCGCAGGACACCTCTCGACAGGGACATGGCGGCGACGGAATGGGTGGATGGGGCAACCGTGCGCACGCTAACGGCGCGGCTCTCCCCGTGCCAATCCCCGGGGCGCGGTCGTCCTCTCGGTGCCGCGCCCCTCCACATGACCCCACGCCTCGTCCTTCGCCTCCTCGCCGTCCCGCTCATTGCCCTGTACGGCATGGCCCGGCTGTCGAACGCCGCGCACTGGGACCTGCTCGACGACCTGAACCTCGCCGTGCATGAGGCCGGCCACCTCCTCTTCCAGCCCCTCGGGGACCACCCGATGGTCCTGGGAGGCTCGCTCTTCCAGCTCATCGTACCGCTGGCCTTCGTGGCCTACTTCCTGGCGCGCCGCCAGCGATTCAGCGCGGCCGTGGTCCTGGCCTGGGGCGCGGCCTCCCTGCTCAACGTGGGACACTACATCGGCGATGCGCGCGCGCAGGCGCTCCCCCTCCTCGGCGGCGACGACTCCATCCACGACTGGTGGTACCTCCTGACCGAG
>CAZVDJ010000139.1:0-8657 GCA_964626245.1 uncultured Gemmatimonadaceae bacterium | reverse complement strand
GCATCCGAGATTGTGAAGAGTGACTGGAGTTCAGACGTGTGCTCTTCCGATCGTCCCCACTTGGCCCGGTCGGCCGCAATGAACTGGTCGATCATCGGCTGCGCCATGTTGGCGAAGTCGCCGAACTGCGCCTCCCAGAGCACCAGCGCGTCGGCTTCCGCCGTGGCAAAGCCGTACTCGAAGCCCAGCACCCCCATCTCGTTGAGCGGGGAGTTGTAGATCTCGAATTGCCCGGTGGCCCCCGGCAGGTGCTGCAGCGGACAGTACTTCCCGCCGCCGTTCACGTCGCTGAGCACGGCGTGGCGGTGCGTGAAGGTCCCGCGCTCCGCGTCCTGCCCCGTCAGGCGCACGTGCACCCCCTCGTCCACCAGCGACGCGAAGGCGAGGGCCTCGGCATGCCCCCAGTCGATGCCGCCGGCGTCGCCCAGCGCCTCGCGCCGGCGCTCGAGCTGCTTGGCCAGGCGCGGGTGCGGGGCGAAGGTGGACGGATAGGTGAGCAGGCGCTCGTTGTGGGCCACGAGCGTCTCCGCGCGCACGCCGGTGTCGATGGCGGGGAGCGAGGAGGGGGTGGGCTTCATGGGCTCGTGATCACCGCCGTCCAGGTCGACGTGCGCGCGCGACTCGGCCAGCAGCTGGTCAAAGCGCGCCTGCAGCCCCTTGTCCAGCGACTCCACCGCCTCGGCGGTGACGACCCCCTCTTCCACCAGGCGACGGGCCCACACCTGGCGGGGCGTGGGGTGCTGGCGCACCTTGGCATACAGGGCCGGCTGCGTGTAGGTAGGCTCGTCGCCCTCGTTGTGCCCCCAGCGGCGATAGCCCACCAGGTCGACCAGGAAGTCCTTGCCGAACTGGGCGCGATACATGATCCCCAGCCGCACCGCTGCCACGCACGCCTCGGCGTCGTCGGCATTCACGTACACGATGGGGATCTCGAACCCCTTGGCCAGGTCGCTGGCGTAGTAGGTCGAGCGAGAGTCCGAGGGGTTGGTGGTGAAGCCCACCTGGTTGTTGGCGATGATGTGCAGCGTCCCGCCCACGCGATAGCCGTTGAGCTTGGACATGTTCAGCGTCTCGGCCACGATCCCCTCGCCCGGGAAGGCCGCATCGCCATGGATGGCGATGGAGAGGACCGTCGACTCGCTGCCACCCAGCGCGGCGATTCGCGCCCGCGCAAACCCCATCAGCACCGGGTTCACCACCTCCAGGTGGCTGGGGTTGGGGACGAGCATCACCCCCACGGCGCGCCCATCGGGAAAGTCGCGCTGCGTGATGGCGCCCAGGTGGTACTTCACGTCGCCCGTCTCGCTGCTCCCGAGGTCGGCGTGCTTGCCGTCGAACTCGTTGAAGATGCGGGCGTAGGGCTTGTCCAGGATGTGCGTGAGCACGTTGATGCGGCCGCGGTGCGCCATCCCGATCACCACCTCGCGCGTCCCGCGCTTCGACGCCTCGTCGATCGCGGTGTCGAGCATGGGGACCATCGCGTCGGTGCCCTCGATGCTGAAGCGCTTGACGTTCACCCAGGCGCGGGCGATGAAGCGCTCCAGCCCGTCCACCTGCGTCAGGCGCTCCAGCAGCGCTTCCTTCTCCCCCTTGTCCATCGCCAGCCGCAACTCGCCGTTCTCCAGGACGCGGCGGAACCACTCGCGCTCCGCCTCCTCCTCCAGGTGGCCGGTCTCGATGGCCAGCCGCGACGAGTAGATGGAGCGCAGGTGCGCGGTCGCGTCGGCGGCGGTGGCCCCGGGAATGCCCAGCGCCTCGGCGGGGACGGCGCGCAGGTCCTCCTCGGTGATCCCGTGGAACTCGGGCGTGAGCTCGGCGGCCCCGGGGGGCGGCGTGCCTAACGGGTCCAGGTGCACGTGCAGGTGCCCGTACTGGCGGATCGCCTCGGCGAGCGACGAGGCCGCCGCCACCTTGCGCAGGTACGCCGGGTCGATCGGGGACGACTCCTCGGCCAGGTGGCTCGCGACGGGGGGTGCCCCGCGCGCTCCCGCCAGCGTCTCGGCGAAGCCGAAGTACTGCCGCCACGCGGCCTCCACCGACGCCGGATCGCGCCGGTAGGACTCGAACATTTCCGCGATGTACGCGTCGTTGAAGACGCCGGTGATGGGATCACGTGACATGTCGCCCAATCTAACAAGGGTGGCGCCACGAATCACCGCACGGGGCCGCCACGCCCGCGGTTCGAACCGCCCTATGGCGCGCCCTCGATCTCCCCCACCGCGAAGCGGACGGGGAGGCCCCCGTTGCTCGTCTGCACCACGTCGCGCAGCGCGATCCCGAGCTGCCCGGTGAGTGTCCGGTCGGCCGCCACCATCGCGAGTCGCCACCCCACGAAGCTCCGGCGCAGCACCACCCCGGTGCGGGCGTACAGGCTCCGCAGGTCACCACCCTCGCCCACGCGCACGCCGTACGGTGGGTTGGTGACCACCGCGCCGGTACGCGCACCTTCGGGTGTGCCGCCCGGTGCACCCTCGGCAGTGCCGTCCCTCGCACCTTCGGGTGCGACGACGGGCGCACGCCCTGGTGCAACCAGCTGCGACACCGACTGGACGGCGAAGGTGATGTCGCCCGCAACGCCGGCACGCTCGGCGTTCGCGCGCGCCGCATCGATCGCCCCGGCGTCGCGGTCGCTGGCGAAGATGGGGCCCCCGACCGCCGGTCGTTCCCGCTCGCGCGCCTCGTGACGCAGGTGCGCGAGGATCGACGGGTCGGCGCCGGGCCACGCCGAGAGCGCAAAATCGCGCGACCGCCCCGGGGCCATGCGGCGCGCCAGCATCGCCCCCTCGATGGCCAGCGTCCCGGCCCCGCAGAACGGGTCCACCAGGGGGGTCCCCGGCACCCACCCCGACACCAGGAGGAGCGCCGCGCCTAACGTCTCGCGCATGGGGGCACGCGCCGTCGCCAGCCGGTAGCCTCGCTGGTGCAGCAGCGCCCCGGAGCTGTCCAACGAGATGGTGCACCGGTCGTGCAGCAGCCGCACCACCAGGCGCTGGGCATCGCCGGCCTCGTGCGATTCGTCGTGGCTCGCGTCGCCCGCGTCCACGCGTCCCGCGAACGGGGCCAGCGCCCCCGCCACGCGCTCGGCCACGGCACCGGAGTGGTACAGCCGGGACTTGCGACAGGTGACGCGCAGCGAGACGTCGCGCCCGGGCGTGAGCCAGTCACCCCAGCTGATGCGCGCGGTGCGCTTCTCCAGCTCGTGGAACGTGGCGGCGCGGAATTCGTCCACGCGCACCAGGATGCGACTCACCGTGCGCAGCTGCAGGTTGGCAGCGGCCAGCGTGCGGAAGTCCGCCTCGAACGCCACGCCCGCGCCGTCCACGGCGTCGACACCGATCCCCAGGTCGCGAAGTTCTCGTGCTGCCACATCGGCGAGCCCGGGCGCGGTCACGGCGAAGGCGGCATAGCGGCGGGTCGGTCGACGGCTCGTCACAGCCGAATTGTAATGGAGCGAACGAGCGCGCGATGTTGCGTCCCTCCCGCCCCGTGGCACCCGAGGCATATTGCGCGGGCGCACGGCGCGCCCCACCCCATCTCCCGCGTCTCCCCATGACCGCCAACCGTCGCGACTTCCTGCGCACGTCCGCCCTTGCCGGCGGGGCGCTCGGCTTCGGACTCCGCTCACCCCTCGACGCCCACGCCCAGCCGGGGTCACCCGTCACGAACGACGCGGGCCGCGAGCGGCAGGTGCGGCGCGCGCCGCGCCCGCTCCGCATCCTCATCCTCGGCGGCACCGGCTTCATCGGGCCGCACCAGGTGCGGTACGCGCAGGAGCGGGGACACACCATCACGCTCTTCAATCGCGGGCGCACCAATCCCTCGCTCTTCCCAAACGTGGAAAAGCTGCAGGGCGACCGCGCCACGGGCGACTATGCGTCGCTCAAGGGGCGCGAGTGGGACGTGGTGATCGACAACCCCACCACGATCCCGCGATGGGTGCGCCAGGCCGCCGACGCGGTGAAGGGGCGCGCGAAGCACTTCGTCTTCATCTCCACCATCTCGACCTACGCGGCGAACGACGTTCCCGACGCCGACGAGACGGCGCCGCTGGCGACGACGACCGAAACGGAGAACGAAGACGCGCGACGCCTCTACGGTCCGCTCAAGGCGCTGAGCGAGGGCGAGGCGAAGAAGGCCTTTGGCGAGCGCACGACGATCATCCGTCCGGGACTCATCGTGGGCCCCGGCGACCTGAGCGACCGCTTCACCTACTGGCCCGTGCGGCTGGAGCGTGGGGGCGAGGTGCTCGCGCCGGGAACGCCGAGCGATCCCACGCAGATCATCGATGCGCGCGACCTGTCGGAGTTCGTGATCCACTGCTGCGAAAACGAGACGATGGGGACGTTCAACGTGACGGGGCCCAGCGCGACGCTGACCATCGCCGAGATGCTGGGCGGGATCCGCGCCACGCTCGCGAACGACGCGCACCTCACCTTCGTCGGCGCCGACTTCCTGGCCGAGCAGAAGGTGCGCGCCTGGAGCGACATGCCGGTGTGGATCCCGCCCCGGGGGGAGACGGCGGGCTTCATGCGCCGCAGCATCAAGCGCGCGCTGGCGGCCGGGCTCAAGTTCCGCCCGCTGGCCGACACCGTGCGCGACACGCTTGCCTTCTACCACCAGCAGACGCCGGAGCGTCAGGCGCAACTGCGCGCGGGGATGGACCCGGCGCGCGAGAAGGAAGTGCTCGCCCTCTGGCACGCGCGCCGGAAGGGGTGAGCGAAGCGCCACGGCGTCACGACGCGCGTTCGTGACGCGGTGTGGCGCACGACGCGGTGACGCGGCGGCGGGCTAGGCGGAAAGCCCCGCCGCCGCGATGTGCTTGGCGGTGTCGGTGTAGTGCCGGAAGCGCACCACCTTGCCGTCGTCGCCAAAGGTCCAGAGGTGGATCTCCTCCTCGCGCATCACGGTGCCGTTGGGGAAGGTCGCCTCGAGCCGGATCTCCGCCGCGACCTGGTTGCCGCCGGCCAGCATCGAAAGGACGGAGAAGTTGGTGATGTTCATCGACGTCGCGACGGTGGTGAAGAAGGCGACCGCCCCGGCATGCCCGTGACGCGGCAGGAGCCACGGCACGCCTGCACGCTGCGCGTAGTTGTCGTCCCACGCTTCCCACGCCACGGTGGGCGACAGGTGATCGAGGATGGCCGGCACGTCGCCGCGGCCGAAGGCGCCGTAGATCGCCTCGACCGATTGCAGGAGGGGGGTCATGGTGGTTCGGGAGGTGAGGCGTGCGAGTGCGAGCGGGGACGGGGGTCCCCCGCCGTGGTACGCCTCAATGGTGCACCCGGATTGGCCCTGCCGCACGGGGGCTCACCTTGCCGCGCACGGCGCGAGCGCGCAGCGTTCGACGGCCGGCGGGTAATTGCCGCCGTGGCATCCGGCGTTCCGCGCGCGTCCCTCCCATGACCCAGAGCGATCCGATTCGCGTGCACCGACTCTCGTCGCCGCTGGGCGATTGGGAGCTGGCGACGCGGCAACCGACGGAAGCGCTGCGGCCATATGTCATGGGCGACCTGACCGGCTCCACCGAGCGCTGCCGGGGGATGGTGCGCCGGCTGGAGCTCCCCCATCCGGGGATCGTCTGCATCGTGAACTTCGGCGACGGCTACCGGGTGAACGATCCGCGGGCGCGCGATGACGCGACCTGGCTGGGGAGCTTCGTAGCCGGGCTCTACGACTCGTGGGTGCAGGTGGATGCGCGCGGCCTGTCGCACTGCCTGCAGGTGAACCTCACGCCGCTGGGCGCCTGGCGACTGCTCGGGCTGCCGTTACGGTCGCTGGCCAACCGTTCTGTGCCGCTCGACGCCCTGCTGGGTGGCGAGGCGGCGCTGCTGGCCGAGCAGCTGGCGGAGGCGCCGGACTGGGCGCGGCGCTTCGACCTGCTGGAGCGATCGCTCCTGTCGCGGCTGCTGCGAGGGCGCGACGTCCCCGCCCTCCTGGCCGGCGCCTGGCAGCTGGTGACGGCCACGCGGGGCGAGCTGGCGGTCGACACGATGGCGGCGACGCTGGGTTGCAGCCGGCGGCACCTGGCGGCATTGGTACACGAACAGCTGGGGCTCCCTCCCAAGCGGCTGGGCCGCATCGTCAGGTTCCACCGGGTCGTCGCCGCCCTGGCCCGGCCGGCCAGTGCGACCCTGAGCCAGGTGGCACACGCCTGCGGCTACTTCGATCACGCGCACCTGGACCGCGACTTCCGCGACTTTGCCGGGTTGTCGCCGACCCAGTACGTGGCGCTGCACCACCCCACCTTCGGCACGGTGCTCCCCGGCGACTGAGGGTGCGCCCCTTCGGCGGCGGGGCCCGGCGCCCTTCCCATTCGTCCAAGACGGCCGGACGCCTGCGCGGCACCTTTCGCCATCCCCCTCACGGAGTGACCCGCATGAGCGACTCCCCGGCGCCCGCCCCGCGTCCCACGATCGTCCCCTGCTTCACCTATCACGATGCCCCGGCCATGATGGACTGGCTGGAGCGCGCCTTCGGCTTCCAGCGTCGCCTGGTCGTGCCGGACGAGCAGGGTGGGGTGCGCCACGCCGAGCTCACCCTGGGCGACCAGGTGATCATGGTCAACTCGCCGCGCGCGGAGCTGCAGCTGGCGGGACCACGGACGCTGGGCGGCACGCACTCCGGCGTCTGCTGCTGGGTGGACGACCCCGACGCCCATCACGCGCGCGCCGTCGCGGCCGGCGCCCAGGTGATCTTTCCCGTCACCGACAAGGAGTACGGCTCCCGCGACTACACCGCGCGCGACCCCGAGGGGGTGATGTGGACCTTCGGCACCTACATCCCCGGTGCCTGGTGGGACGGCAAAGGGGGCGCCTGAGCGCCCCCTCCGGTGTTTGTCGCTGGCGGCAGGCAGCCCGTCCGCCGGTCAGGCCATCTCGAATTCCTTGGCGAAGGCGACGGCGAACGAGAAGGTCTTCTGCCGGCTGCGCGTCTCCATCATGTCGGCCACGCGCTCCAGCCGCGCGGGAATGGCGAGGATCTTCTCCTGCGCCTTCTTCCCCATCTCGTTGAGCCCCGTGATGGTGTCGACCGCCCAGTACTTGATCACGTCCTGCACGATCTTGAGGTAGTCGCGCGGCCCGTAGATGCCGGCGCGGCGGATGACGTCGGCCATCTCGCGGAAGTGCGGCATGTTGATCCCCGGCATGTCGATGGACGGCATGAGGTGCGCCGCCGATTCCAGTGCGCGGTTGGGGTCGCGCGCCAGCACGCGCTCGAAGATGGCGCGGTAGAAGACGAAGTGCCGCGCCTCCTCCTTGGCCACGTTGGAGAGGACCTCGCCGATGAGCGGCTCGTGCTCGCTGGCCACGCGCCCGGTGTTGGCGTGGCTCACCTGCGTGGCGCGTTCCTGCAGGGTGGTGTAGACGAAGACGCGATACGGGTCCTTGTCCCAGGTGGGCTCGAAGCCGGCGCGCAGGTACTCGAACTGCATGCGCTCCATGACCGGGTTGTCCAGGATGCGCGAGTCGCGCGTGTAGTCGTGCAGGATCGCGCCGTGCCGGTCCTCCTCCGCCGTCCACAGGTTGTTCCACTTGGACCAGATGGAATCGGGGCCCAGGTACTGGGAGATTAGGCGGTGGAAGTGCGGGAGCCCTTCCTCGGTGAGCGTGTTCAGGCAGATCGCCACGCGCGCGGGGAGCGAGATCCCCTCGGCACGCTGGCGGAGCTGCCTAACGAACTCGTCGGGGTCGGTGTCGGGCTCGGGCGAGAGCAGGTCGCTGGGGAACCAGAGGACCCGCTTGGATTCGTGCGCCTCCATGAGGATGGTGACGTCGTGCTCGAGGTCCGCGAGGACCTCGACCTTCGCCATCGTCTCGTACTCGGAGGGAGGTTTCATTGGTGCGGGGACGGGAAGGGCGTGGCCGCGGCCGGTGCCGCGGCGCCATCCACGGTAAGCGGACGCCACGCCGCGCGCCACTCCCGCGGGTGGCAAGGGCATGGCAATCGGTGCGACAGGTGGCGAGCTTGCGGGAGCAGCGCCCGCGCGACGGGCGCCTCCCGGCTGCTCCCATCCTCGTTGCCACCAACTCGCGTGAACTTCTCGGCGCTTGCGCTGCACCCCAGCCTCCTGCAGGGGCTCAAGGAACTCGGCTTTTCCCGCCCCACGCCCATCCAGACGGATGCCATCCCGCACGCCCTGGCGGGGCGCGACCTCCTGGCGTGTGCCGCCACCGGGAGCGGCAAGACGGCGGCCTTTCTCCTCCCCATCCTGCACGCGCTCATGGCGCGCCCGCGCGGCGCCACGCGCGCGCTCGTCCTGACGCCGACCCGTGAGCTGGCGGCGCAGATCCTCGAGGACCTGAACGACCTCGCGGTCCACACCCCCATCACCGCCGCCGCCGTGTTCGGCGGCGTCGGGATGGGACCGCAGGAGCATGCGCTGCGCTCGGGCGTGGACGTCGTCGTCGCGACGCCGGGCCGGCTGCTCGACCACCTCAAGCAGCCGTACACAAACTTCCGCGGGCTGGAGTTCCTGGTGCTCGACGAGGCGGACCGGATGCTCGACATGGGCTTCCTTCCCGACATCCGGCGCATCCTGAAGCAGCTCCCGGCCAAGCGGCAGACGCTCTTCTTCAGCGCGACCATGCCCGGCCCCATCGGGCAGCTCGCGCAGGAGATGCTGCACCGCCCCGCCACGATCAACCTGGAGCGCAAGG
>CAZVDJ010000138.1:0-8760 GCA_964626245.1 uncultured Gemmatimonadaceae bacterium | reverse complement strand
CGATCGTCGTCCCCTGCCGGTTGAGCGCCACGAACAGCTCCATGATCTCGCGCGCCTGCGACGAGTGCAGGTTCCCGGTGGGTTCGTCGGCCAGGAGGAGCGTGGGGTGCGCGATCACCGCGCGCGCCACGCCCACCAGCTGCTGCTGACCGCCCGAGAGCTGCCGAGGGTACAGGTCCTTCTTCCCCACGATCTGGAAACGGTCCAGCGTGTCGGCCACGATCGCGGAGCGCCGGTCGCGCGGCACGTCGCGGTACGAGAGCGGCACATCCAGGTTCTCCGCGACCGTGAGGTCATCCAGCAGGTGGTACTGCTGGAAGACGAAGCCGATGTGCTTGCGGTTGAGCGCCAGCCGGTCCTTGTTGGCCAGGGCGTGCACCGGGTTGCCGCGAAAGTGGTACTCCCCGCGCCAGGCGCCGTCGAACATCCCAAGGATCGACAGCAGCGTCGACTTGCCCGCTCCCGACGGTCCCATGATCGTCACGAACTCGCCCGGGGAGATGTCGATCGAGATCCGTCGCAGCACGTACGACGGTCCCGAGGGGAGCTCGAACGACTTCTCCACTCCGCGCATCGCCACGAGCGGACCGGTGAAGGTCTCGTCAGGCGCGGGCGCTTCGGACTTGGAGCTGCGAAAGAAGGACATGGAGCGGGACGGGGGACGGGAGACGGGAGGTGGGAGGTGGCACTGAAAGGTAGCGGGGCGGCCGCCGTCAGTCGGCGCGCAGTGCGGTGACCGGGTCGAAGCGCGTGGCCCGGCGGGCCGGCATCCAGCTGGCCAGGAGGGCGACCGTCGCGAGCACCAGCGGGATTCCCGCCAGGGTGACCGGATCGGTGGCACTCACGCCGTACAGGGCGCCGCGCAGCAGCTGCGAGAGGGCGATGGCGAGCGGAAAGCCGATCGCCAGTCCCACCGCCACGAGCCGCGCCGCCCCGCGCAGGACGAGCCGTGTCACGTCGCGGCCGGTGGCGCCCAGCGCCATGCGGATCCCCATCTCCTGCCGGCGCTGCGCCACCAGGTACGACATCACCCCGTACAGCCCGATCGTCGCCAGGAGCAACGCGGCGCCCGCGAAGACGGTGAACATCGACCCGAAGACACGCGGCTGGAACATCCGGTTGGAGACGGTGAAGTCCATCGACTGCGCGTTGGCGATGGGGAGGGCGGGATCGAGGGCCTTCACGGCGGCGCGCACCGCGGGGACCAGGGCGTCGGGATTTCCGCCGGTACGGAGCGCGTACCAGCGCCGGCCGGCGGCGCCG
This sequence comes from uncultured Gemmatimonadaceae bacterium, assembly GCA_964626245.1. Lineage (GTDB taxonomy): Bacteria > Gemmatimonadota > Gemmatimonadetes > Gemmatimonadales > Gemmatimonadaceae > SCN-70-22. The sequence goes on along the minus strand of CAZVDJ010000138.1, from coordinate 7,497 downwards.
GTGGCCAGCGGGACGAAGAGCTCCGGCGAGCGATCCTCCGTGACCTGGCGCGTGACCACGTGGCCGATGACGCCGACGATCGTGTACGGATCGTCCGTGGCGCCGTGCAGGCGCACCTGTCGCCCCAGCGGGCTCTCGCCGGGCCACTCGCGCGCCGCGAACAGCTCGTCCACCAGCGCCACGCGCGCGTTCGTGCCGACGTCGGCCTCGGTGAACCCGCGCCCCTGTCGCAGCGGGATGCGCATCGTCTCGAGGTAGCCGGGGGAGACCTGCCCAAAGAAGGTGAACGGGGCGAGCCCCTCCGCGTACTGCTTCCCCTCGGCGGCATAGGCCGTGTGGCGGCAGCAATCGGCGATGAGCTGCCGGTCGATGGCCCCCACCGCCTGCACCCCGGGAACCGCGCGCAGCCGGTCCTCCAGCGCGCGCACGAAGGTCGCGCGCGCGGAGTCGTTGGCGTAGGACGGGCCGGAGAGCGCCACCTCGAACGAGAGCAGCCCGCGGCGTTCGAAGCCGAGGTTGGCCGAATGGGTGGCGAGGAAGCTGCGCATCATGAGCCCCGCGCCCACCAGCAGCACGAGCGACAGGGCGAGCTCGGTGACCACCAGGGTGCTGCGCGTGCGGCCGGCGCGCACCGCGCTGCTGTTCCCGCGGCCGCCGGCACTCTTGAGCGCCTCGCCTAACGCGGGCCGCGAGAGCGACAGGGCGGGGACCACGCCGAAGAGCAGCCCGCAGAGCAGCGTCACGCCCAGCGTGACCCCCAGCACCACGCGATCGACGTCGAACGTCATCCAGTACGGGACGGTCGTCGGCATCATGTGGGTGACGAACAGGTCGGTCCCCCACACCCCCAGCAGCGTCCCGCCGATTCCGCCAATGACCGCGAGCACCAGGCTCTCCGTCATGAACTGGCGCACCACGCGCCCGCGCGTGGCCCCCAGCGACAGGCGCACCGCCACCTCGCGCTGCCGCGCCGCGCCGCGCGCCAGGAGGAGGTTGGCCACGTTGGCGCAGGCGATGAGGAGGACGAACCCCACCGCGCCCAGCATGATCAGGAAGAGCGGGCGCACCTCGCGCGCGATGAGGTCGTTGACCGGGACGAGCCACCCCGACACTCCGGTGTTGCTGCTGCCGAAGCGCTGCGCGAGGTCGTCCATGAACTGCGTCACGCGCGCATCCGCCTGCGCGCGCGTGACCCCCGGCGCCAGTCGCCCCGTCACCTGCAACAGGCGCAGGTCGCGCCGGTCGCGCTCGGTCCCGGCCACGAAGGGGACCCAGATGTCGCTCACCTCGGGATAACGCACCCCGCGCTGCATGACCCCCACCACCGTGCGCGGCGCCCCGTCGACGAGCACCGTGCGCCCCACGATCGCCGGGTCGGCGGCGAACTGGCGCTCCCACACGCCCGAGCCCAGCACGACCACCTCTGCCCCCGCGCGCTCCTCCTCGGGGAGGAAGAAGCGCCCGTGCAGCGGCGTGAGGCCCAGCGTGGGAAAGAGCGACGCGGTCACCCGGGCACCGTACAACCGCTCGGGTTCGTCGCCCCCGCCCAGGTTGAACGGCTGCTCCGTGTGCGCGCCGACCGAGCTGAAGATGCCCTCGAGCCGCGTCAGGTCCTCGTAGTCGGGGACCGACCAGGAGCCGTAGGTGCGGCGCCCGACCTCGGTGCGCCAGGTGCTCGCCTGCACGAGCTGCTCCGACGCCGGGAAGGGGAGCGGGCGCAGGAGCAGCGTGTTGAGCGGCGTCCAGATGAAGACGTTGGCCGCGATGCCGATGGCAATGCAGGCGGCCGCGATCGCGGTGAAGCCGGGAGCGGTGGCGAGCGAACGAAGCGCGGACCGCAGGTCCTGCCGCAGGGCGTCCATGGGGAGGGCGAAGTCAGGGTCACGCCGCAGGGAGGCGACGCCCGACGGCGCCCTACCCCAGGACGAGGATCGCGGTGGCGACGAGCGCCACCACGAGCACCACACCTAACGAGATCACGACGAGCACCGCGCCGGTGCCCGACGCGGAGGGGCTCACGCGGTCGCCCCCGCCATCTCGTCCACCACCTTGCCGTCGAACAGGTGGATGGAGCGGTCGGCGTGGCGTGCGTAGCGCGGGTCGTGCGTCACCATGCAGATCGTGGCGCCGCCGCGGTGCAGTTCCCGCAGCAGTTCCATCACCGCCTCGCCGTTCGTCGAGTCCAGGTTTCCGGTGGGCTCGTCGGCCAGGAGGATGGCCGGGTCACCGGCCACGGCCCGCGCCACGGCGACGCGCTGCTGCTGGCCGCCCGACAGCTGCGACGGGTAGTGCTTCACGCGGTGCGACATCCCCACCCGCTCCAGCGCCTCCTGCACCCGCTTCTTGCGCTCGGCGGCCCCCATGCCGCGGTAGGTGAGCGGGAGCTCGACGTTCTCGTAGACGGTGAGGTCGCCGATGAGGTTGAACGCCTGGAAGATGAAGCCGATCTGCCGGTTGCGGATGCGCGCCCGGTCGGCCGCGGAGAGGTTGGAGACGTCCTCGTTGGACAGGATGTAGCTCCCGCCGGTTGGGGTGTCGAGCAACCCGAGGATGGACAGGAGCGTCGTCTTGCCACACCCCGACGGCCCGTTGATCGCGACGTACTCACCGGGGCGGATGTCCAGGTGGATGTCGGCCAGCGCGTGGGTCTCCACCTCATCGGTGTAGAAGATCTTCTTGATCCCCGTCATCCGGATGAGGGGCTCCGCGGCCGGCAGGTCGTTAGGCATGGTCATCGCTCGATTCTCACCCGGTTGACGTTGTCGAAGCGCGACATGTCGGAGATGATGACGCTGTCGCGGGTTTGCAGGCCCTGCAGGACTTCGATGGTGCTCACCGACGCGCGCCCCAGCTTCACGCTGATGCGCGTCGCCGTCTTGCCGTCGGCCTCAATACGGAACAACCCGATCGCCTGTTCCGGCTGGCCGTAGGCCGGCCGCCCCACGTACATCACGTTGTCCAGCCGCTCCAGCTCGATCACGCCGTCCACCGACAGGTCGGCGCGCGCCCCGCGCGGCAGCTCCCCCTCCAGCGCCACCTCCACCGTCACCGTCCCGTTCTGCGAGATCGGGTCAACCCGCATGACGCGACCGTTGATGATCCCGTTTCGCGTGTCGACGGTCGTCTTCTGCCCCAGGACGATGTCCTTGGCCTGCGTCTCGGGGACCCGCAGCACCGCCTTGAGCCGGCCCGGCTGCGCCACCGTGGCCAGCGTCTGCCCCGGCACCACCCACTGCCCCAGCTCCAGCGGGAGCGTCTGCAGCTCACCGTCCAGCCCCGACAGCACGCGCATCGACTCCACGCGCTCCTGCTGGAACCGGGCGACCGCGCGCATCTGCTCCACGTTCGCCTTCGCCTTGTCCAGCTGCTCCGACATCGCCGCCGTCATGATGTCCAGCCGCTGGATCTCCAGCTCGAGCCGCGTCTCCAGTTCGCGCGCCGAGTCCTTCGCGCGCTCCACCTCGTTCTTCGAGGAGAGCCCCTTGCTATCGAGTCCCTCGATCACCCCGGCGTCGCGCAGCGCGGTGGCCCGCAGCGTCTTGATCTGCGCCACCTGCGATGCCTGGTTCAGCCGGTTGGTCTCGAGCGTGGTGCGCAGCGTCACCAGGTCCTGCTCGGCCTGCGTCAGCTGGCGACGGGCCTCCAGCGCCTGAAGCTGCACTTCGGGGTTGGAGAGCTCGAGCAGCACGGTGCTGGCCGTGACCCGGGACCCCGGACGCAACGGGCGCGCTTCCACGCGACCCGCCGTCACCGCCGCCACGTAGCGGATGTTCTCGGGTACGAGCGTCCCGGGCGCGCGCACCTGCCGGATCATCGTGCCGCGCTGCACCGAGTCGATCCACAGCTCGCTGCGCGACACGCCCGGCGGGCGTGCCTCCAGGTTGCTCAGCGCCACCGTCAGGGCGACCACGGCGACAATCGCGCCGGCGATCAGGACGTTGCGCTTGGTCTTCTTCTGAGGCTCTCGCTTGATATCCACGACAGGGAGGACGGGTCGTTGAACGCAGGTTGGACAGCCGCGAGGATGCGCGGCGTTTGACCGACGTCCAAGGAAAGAGTCGTGCCCACGGCCCCGGATCCCGAACTCATTGCCGGGCAATCGGATAGCTGTCCGGGGGAGCCGCCCGAAACTCGGTGCGCTTGTGCGAGGGTGGGACGCAGTGTCCGATTCCGGACACTGAAGGCGCCCTCAGAGGCGCCGATTTGCCGCGATCTACTGCGGCTCGGCCACCGCGTCGGTCTCGACGATCAGCCGGCGCGCGCTCTGCCACTTGCGCAGCAGCGAGGGCCCCAGCGAGGCGAGCGACGTCTCGATGACCTGGCGGCGCGTGGTGCTCGCGTGGATCACCCGCCCCTCGCCCGCATAGATCCCGATGTGCGTGATGCGGCGGCGCGTGCCGAAGGTGAGCAGGTCGCCGGGACGAAGCTGGGCGGTGTCGCGTGCGACCTCGCGCCCGAGCTTGGCCTGCTCGTGCGCCGTGCGCGGCAGGTCGAGGCGCAGGGCTGCCATCACGTAGCGAATCAACCCGCTGCAATCGAACGCCTTGCCGGGCGCCTCAGCCCCCAGCCGGTAGCGCGCCCCCAGCTGCGACCGGGCCACGCTCACGACCGAGTCGCGAAGAAGCGACTCCTCGAATGGCCCGGGCGCCCGAACGATCGGGCCGAGCAGGGCCAGCGGGACCTCGCTCCCTTCACCCTCCTCGGCGCCGCGCCGAACGAGCACCGAGTCGCGCAGCCGTCGCGCCGATTCGCTGAACTCCGCGAAGGGCTTCTTGCGCTCGCGCCGCGTCCCACGCTGCGCCAGGGCGTCGTGCGCGAGCACGAGCGACAGGCACAGGGCCAGGGAGGCAGAGCGGAGCAGGACCTTCATCAGGCGGGTCGGTCTGGCAATCGAGGGTACGCGTGCCGACGGGATACTCCCCCGCGCGGCTCATCAACGGCGAGGGGGGAAGGCACGAACGGGCTCAAGCTATCGGTCGGCGCGCTCCGCGTAAGAGGGGCTGCGTCACATATCCCCGCGCGCCGCTGGCCGTCGGGTCAGCCCCCCCCTCAGTCACCGCGGTAGATGCACCCGGCGGTGCACGTCTCGCGCACCTCGATGGACGCCAGCCCGGGGAGGGCGGGGGCGAGCTCGCGCCAGATCCACTGCGCCACCACCTCGCTCGTGGGATTCTCCAGCCCCGGAATCTCGTTCAGGTAACGATGGTCGAGGCGGTCGTGGATGGGGGCGTAGGCCGCCTTGATGTCGGCGAAGTCCATCACCCATCCCGACGTGTCGCCGAGCGTCCCCTCCACCGAGACGCGTACATGGAAGGAGTGCCCGTGCAATCGCGCGCACTTGTGCCCCGGCGGGACGTTAGGCAGGCGGTGGGCCGCCTCGAAGCTGAACTCCTTGAAGACGAGCACGGGACGGGAGACGAGAGACGGGAGGAGGGAGACGGGAGGAGGGAGACGGGAGCGGTTCAGCGCAGGCCGAGGAGCTTGTGGGTCTGCAGGGAAAGGCGCCACTGCGGGTGCGCGAGGCAGTAGGCCACGGCGGCGGCGGTGTGCTCGCGCAGCGCGGGGCCGTCCATGGGTTGCAGGGAGAAGTGGCGGAAGTCCAGCGAGGCAAAGCGCTCGGGCGGGGCGTCGGGCTGGGGATAGACCAGCTTGAGCTCGTCGCCACGGGTCAGCACGAGGGGGGCGTTGGACTTGGGGCTCACGCACGTCCAGTCCAGCCCCGGCGGCGCCGGCTGTGTCCCGTTGGTCTCCACCGCCACCTCGAAGCCCGCGCGGTGCAACGCGTCGACCGCGGCAGCGTCCAGCTGCAAGAGCGGCTCGCCGCCGGTGCACACCACGTACGGCCGTCCCGTGGCTCCCGCCGGCCAGTGACGCCTCACCGCGTCGGCGAGCGCGTCGGCCGACGCGAAGCGCCCGCCGTCGGGTCCCACGCCCACGAAGTCGGTGTCGCAGAAGGTGCACGTGGCGGTGGCGCGGTCCACCTCGCGCCCCGTCCACAGGTTGCAGCCGGCGAAGCGGCAGAAGACCGCGGGGCGCCCGGCGTGCATCCCCTCGCCCTGGAGCGTGAAGAAGAGCTCCTTGACGGTGTACATCAGTCGGGAGACGGGAGGCGGGAGTCGGGAGACGGGAGGACGTCGGCGCCGGGGGCCGCGTAGCGCGTGGGGTCGGGGAGGGCGGCGTCGGCAAAGCCCTTGCGGCGCAGCTGGCAGGCGTCGCAGTGGCCGCAGGCGGCGCCGTCCGCCGCGGGATCGTAGCAGCTGGTGGTGAGCCCGTAGTCCACGCCTAACGAAGTGCCGAGTTCGATGATGTCGCGCTTGCTCAGCGCGATGAGCGGCGTGCGGATGTGCACCGGGCGGGTCCCTTCCACGCCGGCGCGCGTCGCCAGGTTGGCCATGCGCTCGAACGCGGCGACGTACTCCGGCCGGCAATCGGGATAGCCGGAGTAGTCCAGCGCGTTCACGCCGATGAAGATGTCGCCCGCCTCCAGCACCTCCGCCCACGCCAGGGCGAACGACAGGAAGATCGTGTTGCGCGCCGGGACATAGGTGACGGGGATCCCGTGTGACAGGGCGTCCGCCGGCCGGTCCTTGGGAACGGCGATGTCGGCGGTGAGCGCCGAACCGCCAAAGAGCCGCAGGTCGATGTCGGCCACGACGTGCTGCGCCACGCCGAAGTGCGCCGCCACGCGCTGCGCCGCGGCGATCTCCCCCCCGTGGCGCTGGCCGTAGCGGAAGGTGAGGGCGTGCACGGCAAACCCCTCGCGGCGTGCGAAGGCGAGCAGGGTGGTGGAGTCGAGCCCGCCGCTCAGCAGCAGAACGGCGCGCTTGTCGGGCGATTGGCTAGGCACGGAGAGGGTCGGGCGTTAATCTCTCGAAGCTAGTCGCCTCCCTCCCTCCCCTCCACGCCGCGCCTGCCGCCCAGGAGGCCGCGGTCTCCTCCCCATCGCGAACCGCCTCGTGATCGCCCTGGTGATGTCGCCCCGCCATCGTCGCTCCCGTCGACCGATGCACGCCGCCGCGCGGGCCGTGGCCATCGGCGTCACCGGGCTCCTGGCTGCTTGCGGCCGTACGCCGTCGCCCGCCCCGGCCGCCGCCCCGGTGCCGGCGCCGCCACGCCCTCCTGACGGGCATACCGTGATCGGGGAGATGAACGCGCGCTACATCGGGAAGTGGTACATGACGCTGACGTTCAAGCAGAACGTCACGATCATTGCGCAGAACGGGCGCCAGACCCGGCAGGTCTGGAACCACTACCTCACCCTCCCCGGGCGCCAGCGCATCGACTACGTCCCGCTGGCCTCCAAGAGCGGCGTGCTGTACGCCGATGGCAAGCTGTTCTCCTTCACCAACGGCAAGGCGCAGAACACGCAGCCGGGGTGGCACCCGCTCCTGGTGCTCACCGGCGACGTCTACACGCAGATGCCGGACACCACGGCGTTGCAGCTCGACTCGCTGGGGTTCGACCTGGCCGTGGCGCGCAAGGACCGGTGGGAGGGAA
>CAZVDJ010000137.1:1015-8797 GCA_964626245.1 uncultured Gemmatimonadaceae bacterium | reverse complement strand
GATGCGCCCGCTGCGCATGCGCAGCACGCGGTCGGCCATGCCGGCGATGGCCGCGTTGTGCGTGATCACCACCGTCGTGGTGCCCAGCGTGCGGTTGAGGTGGTCGAGCGCCTCCAGCACCACCACGCCGGTCTCGGCGTCCAGCGCCCCCGTGGGCTCGTCACACAGCAGCACGTCGGGACGCTTGGCAATGGCGCGCGCGATCGCCACGCGCTGCTGTTCACCCCCCGAGAGCTGGGCGGGAAAGTGGTCCATCCGCTCGGCGAGCCCCACGCGCGACAGGGCCTCCTCGGCCGGCATTGGGTCGTTGGCGATCTCCGTCACCAGCGCCACGTTCTCGCGTGCCGTGAGGCTGGGGATGAGGTTGTAGAACTGGAAGACGAAGCCCACGTGCTCGCGGCGGTAGCGGGTGAGCTCGGCGTCGGTCGCGTTGACCAGGTCGTGGTCCCGGAAGCGCACCTCGCCGCTGGTGGGCGCATCGAGCCCGCCCAGGATGTTGAGGAGGGTCGACTTGCCGCTGCCGGATGGCCCCAGGATCACCACGAACTCGCCGCCCGTCAGCGCGAGGTCGACACCCTGCAGCGCGTGCACGTCCACGTCACCCATGCGATACGTCTTGGCCAGCGCACGCGCACGAAACAAGGCGCGGGCGTCGTCGCCCACGTCGCCTGCCCCGTCGGAGACGACTGCTGCCTTGCGCACCGCAGGCATCGCCACCCTCCCGCTCTCGCTATCCGGACCGTACCGGGGCGATCACCCGCTGTCTGTCGGCGCAGGCGACCACCGCCGTCATCTCCCCCCTGACAGCGCGGACTATTCGCGGGCCAGGCGCACGGCGCCCGCTTGCAGCTGAAGCTCCATGAAGCGCATGCCCGGCCAGGTGACCGGGGCATACGGCGGAATCTCCCGAAAGCCCAGACGCTCGTAGAGCCGCTGCGCGGCCGCCATCGTGGGAAGCGAGTCCAGCCGCATCGCCTCGTACCCGGCGCCGCCCGCAAAGCTGATGGCGGCACGCACCAGCGCCTCCGCGACCCCGCGTCCGCGGGCCTCGGGGCGGACGTACAGCCGCTTGAGTTCGGCGACCTTCCGCGCGTCGAGCGAGCGCACCCCCGTGCAGCCCAGCACCTCGTCGCCGTCACGTGCAATCAGGAGGATGCCACCCGGCGGCACGTACGGCGCCGGCAGCGCGGACAGCTCACCGGAGAATCCCACATCCTCCAGGTCCACGGGGAGTGTCCTCGCGTACTCCCGGAACAGGGCGCGGGCGCACTCCAGGTCGACCGACGTGACGACAGCGCTGATTTCCATGCGGCCGAGCGGCGATGAGTCGCGGGTATTCTCACCGCACCGCGCCGGCGACCGGGTCGCCAGGTGCCGCCGCGCGACGCGTGGGACGAGTCGCGTGCCTGCGGCTACGGAGCCGCCGGGCGCGCGCCAGCCCAAACGTACACCGCCGCCCACTCGGCAGGCATCTCGTCGGGAATGCGCCAGGCCGCCGTCCCCTCTCCCCCCGCCACTACCAGCGTGTCCGTCGACGCGATCACCAGGACGGTGCGGGCCGGGGCGTCCGGATGCTCATCCGTCAGCCGCCCGGCGCATGCGCCCACCTCGTCGCCCCATCGTGCAGCGTCCGTGGCACAGGGGCCACGGTTGGCCCGTCGTTTCGCCTGTCCAGTGTCGCCGTTGGCCAGCGCCAGCGCGCCGGCGCGCGACAGCGCCAGTTGCAGCGAGATCGCCCCGGCCACCCGGAGCGGCGCCCGCCCGAGCTCCGGAAAGACGACCGTCTGCGCCTGTGTGGCCGGATCCACCTCCACGACGGTCACGTAGACCGGCTGTGGCGCCCGGATGTCCAGGCGTCCGGCGAGTGGTTCGAAGGAGAGCGCCGGCATCAGCTCCGGCTCGCTCCCGAAGGGCTGCAGCGGCCGCACGCCCATCGACGCCGCGGGGCTGGTGTCGGGCGGAACGGCGTGCGCGCAGCCCGTGGCGGCGAGGGCAAGGACGAGCGTCGCGATGGACGCGAGACGACGAACGGTCACGGAGCGATTGGGCAGTTTGGTGATGTAGATCACCATGGCGAGAAGCGGGCCACCGTGTCGGCGCTTTCTGGCGCCCTAGGGGAGACGGGACGCCTGGAAGGCGACGAGCTGCCGCCGTCCGCCGCGCTCCATCCAGACGTCGGTGAAGCGGATGCGGTAGGGGGCCGGCTGCGCCTTCAGCTTGACGCGCAGGATCCCGGTGACGACGCCCGTGGCACCGAGGGGGCGAGCGCGCAGCGAGTCCGTCGTGAGGTAGTCGAGGGCGTACGGACCGGAGGGGCCGACCTGGGCAATCACGGCCGCCTTGTCGTCCACCACACCGCTGGAGCGCGCGTACGTCAGGTCCGGTGCCAGGAGCGTGTCGAGCGCCGCGCGATCGGCGGCGAAGTCGGCGGCCACGCGCGCCTCCGTCAGGCGCACGAGCTCCGCCTCGGTTGCGGGGCGTGGAGTGGGGTCGCGCGGACGCGTGTTGGCGTTGTCGATGTCCGCGGCGATCATCCACCGGCCGTCCGCCGCACGTCGCAGTGCCAGGACGAACTTTCCCGTGTCGCCATCGCCAGGACCGTACCGGTAGCCGCCCAGGATCCACGCCACCGAGTCGGCGACGGCGAACCCCACGGCCCGCAGGCGCAACGGGCCGCCGCCCCCGGCATAGGCCTCGGCGATCCGGGCGCGCCCCTGCGCGGCCGGTTGCCCGTTAGGCATCGCCATGCCGCGCGGCCCGAACAGCGCCGCCACCCCCTGCGCGTCACCGGTGCGCCACCCGGCCTCGTAGTCGCGAAGCACGCGCACCAGCGCCGGAGGGAGCACCACGGACGGCGGCTGCCCCGGCCCTGCGGCGTGCTCCTGCGCGCGCGCGGCCCGAGGCGCCGCCAGCCAGGCGGCGGACGCCAGCGCCACCGCCAGCAGCAACCTGAGGGACGCCGCGGCTCGTCTCGGCGCCGCGACCGGCTCCCGGCCGCCTCGCGACGCCGCGGCTGCGCCCGCCGTCGCGATGCCACACGCCATCGGCGCTCCATCCCGCGCCGGATCATCGCCTCTCCGTGGAACATGGCCATCCCTCCTGTCGGCTCCTGGTCTCGAGCGCCCCGTCCTTCGCCCCCTCGACGACGAAGGCGACCGTTTCCGGCCGCCTCCGTTCCACCGCCCATACGCGACGGCTCAGGCCCAGCGCAGCCCGCTCCTGGACAACGGGAGCGAGCGGATCCGCTTGCCCGACGCGGCATAGATCGCGTTGCACAGGGCCGGCACCACCGGCGGAAGCGCCGGCTCGCCGATCCCGGTGGGTGAGTGGCTCGTCAGGCGCCAGTGTACCTCGACCGGCGGCGCCTGCCGCATGCGCAGCAGCGGGTACTGGTTGAAGTTCCCCTGCACCGCGCGCCCGTTCTGGATCGTGATCTCCTGCGTCATCGCCTCGCTCAGGCCATCCAGCACCGAGCCTTGCACCTGCTGCTCCGCGCCGCTGGGGTTGATGATCTGGCTTCCCACATCCCCTGCGACCCAGACCTTGTTGACCTTCACCGCCCCGTTGGCGGCCACGGTCGCTTCCACCACCTCGGCGAAGTAGCCACGATGGCTGAAGTGGAAGCCGACACCACGCCCGGTCCCCTTGGGGAGCGTCCCCTTCCCCCATCCCGACTTCTCGGCGACGAGTTCCAGGACACCGCGCATGCGTCCCGCGTCGTAGGCCGCGCTTCCGTCGGGGTTGGCCACCACGCGCGGATCGCCCAGCAGCGCGAGCCGGAACTCCACGGGGTCCTTCCCTGCCGCCTCGGCCAGCTCGTCGATGAACGAGTGGAAGACGAAGGCGAGGGCGTTGCTCCCCGGTGCCCGCAGCGGCCCGGTGGGGACGCCGGACGGCATGTTGGTGCTGTCGATCTGGAAGTTGGGGATGAAGCGCGACGGGAACTCGGTGGGGGCCATCCCCGCGCTGGGTCCAAAGCGCTCGCCCTCACCAAACGAGACGAAGTGGTCCTTCCAGGCGACGATCTTCCCCACGGCGTCGACGCCCGCCGTGAGGTGGTGCCATCCCGCCGGACGGTAGAAGTCGTGCCGCATGTCGTCCTCGCGCGTCCACACCAGCTTCACCGGGACGCCCGCCTCCTTGGCGATCCAGGCGGCTTCCACCATGTAGTCGTTGTTCAGGCGCCGGCCAAAGCCGCCGCCGCAGCGCGTCATGTGGATCGTGATCGCCTTCTCCTCCAGCCCCAGCGTGCGTGCGACGAGCTGCCGCCCGGGATGCGGATTCTGCGTGGGCGCCCAGATCTCCGCCTTGCCGCCGCCTACCGACGCCGTGCAGTTCTGCGGCTCCAGCGTGGCATGCGAGATGAACGGATAGAAGTACGACGCCGAGACCACCTTGGCCGCCCCCGCGAGCGCCGCGTCGGGATCACCGTCCTTGCGCATCGTGCGCGCCGGCGCTGCCTTCGCGAGCTCGGCGGCCTTCGCCGCGAACGCCACGCTTCCCTGGGTCGCGGTCGTCCCTTCGTCCCAGGTGACCTGCAGCGACTGCCGCGCCTTCTGCGCGTGCCACCAGGTGTCGGCCACGATCGCCACGCCACCCAGGAGTCCGCTCAGCGCCGTCCCGCCCTCCACCACGAAGGCGTGCGTCACGCCGGGCATCGCCTTGAGCGCGTCAAGGTTGGCCGTCTTCACCTTGCCCCCGAACACCGGGCACTTCTCGAAGACGGCGTACTTCATCCCCGGGACGGAGACATCGATGCCAAAGAGCGGCTTGCCGGTGACCACCTGCCGGTTGTCCACCCCGGGGGTGAACTGGCCGATGATGCGGAAGTCCTTCGGGTCCTTGAGCGTGACGGTCTTGAGGTCGGGCGGCGTGAGCGTCGACGCCTTGGCCACCAGCGCCCCGTACTCCAGCGTGCGCCCGCTGGCGCGGTGGTGCACCTGCCCGGCGCTCGTGGTGCATTCGCTGGGGCTCACCCCCCACGTGTCGGCCGCGGCGGCCACCAGCATCTGGCGCCCCGCCGCCCCCAGCCGGCGATGCTCATCCCAGTTCATCGGCGTGGCCGTGCTGCCGCCCGCGAATTGCGTCCCGTACTTGTCGGGATCGCTGTCGGCCTGCGTCACGAAGACGCGGGCCCAATCGACGTCCAGTTCCTCGGCGATGATCATCGGGAGCATCGTCTTGATCCCCTGGCCCACCTCGGGGTTCTTGTTGACGATGGTCACCGCGCCGTCAGGCGTGATGCGAATGAAGACGTTGGGCGTGAAGGCGTCGGCTGCGCGGCCGCGCCACCCCTCGGCGGTTTCCGCGAGCGCCTCGGCTGGGCGGATGTAGGTCCCGAGCAGGAGCCCGCCGCCAGCGATGGCGCTGACACGCAGGAAGTCACGACGATCGACGCCCCGAAGCATGCGCTTGGATTCCATGGCCCCTCCTTATGCGTTGGCGTCGCCCGACCGGCCGGCCGGGGAGGTGGCGTTGGGAAGCGTCCCGGCCGCCTTGTGGATCGCCTGCCTGATGCGCAGGTAGGTGGCACACCGACACAGGTTCCCGTTCATCGCGGTGTCGATCTGCTCGTCGGTCGGGCGCGGCGTGCGCTGCAGCAGGGCGGCGGCGGCCATGAGCTGACCCGCCTGGCAGTAGCCGCACTGCGGCACGTCCAGCTCCTCCCAGGCCTTCTGCAGCGCGGTGAGCGGCGCGCCGTCAGCCGCAAGTCCCTCGACGGTGGTGATGTTGGCACGGCTGGCGGCCGCGATCGTCGTGCGGCACGAGCGGATGGCCGTGCCATCGCGGTGCACCGTGCACGCGCCGCACTGTGCCACACCGCATCCGAACTTGGTCCCCTTCAGGTCGAGGACGTCGCGCAGGACCCACAGCAGCGGCATGTCGGCCGGAACATCGACCGTATGGGATTTCCCGTTGACCTTGAGTGTGTACGCCATGGCGGGACGGGGATGGGAGGAAGGGATCGACGCCGTGTCTGGCCGACCAGAATGTTACGTCGCGCAGCGCCAACGCGCTGCCACGGGGACGGACGGCATCGGGCCGAGGACGGGGCGAAGCGCGTGAGCCCCGCGCACTCCGGTGCGCGTGGATCAGGCGTCGCCGTCCGACCGGACCACCGCCACCAGCGCCTCCCCGTAGCGCGCGGCCTTGGCCGCCCCGATGCCGTAGATCCCCTCCAGCGCCGCTACCGAACGCGGGCGTTCGGTGGCGATCTCGTGTAGCGTGCGATCGCTCGCCACGACGTACGGGGGGACGCGCTCGGCCCGGGCGAGTTCCAGCCGCCGGCTGCGCAGGGCCTGGAAGAGCCGGGCGTCCGCTGCGCTCAAGGCGTCGGGATCAGGACGGTCGCGCTCGCGGCGCGCCTCACGCCCCTCGCCGCTCCCCCGGCGGTCGCGCGGGGCGCCGCGGGGCTGCGGATCGCTGGGCAGGAGCAGCCGCACGGGCCCCGAGCCGAAGAGGACGGCCTTTCCCGCCGTCGTGAGTGCCACCATGGGCCGGTCGCCGCCAACGAAGTCCACCCACCCCGCCGTGACACAGCGGCGCAGCAGGGCGGTGATCCACTCCTCCGCTCGGCCGCGCAGGGCGCCATACGTCCGCGTCGCCTGCAGGCCCGATCGTTCGAGTCGCGGGTCGGGGAGTCCCGCCAGGAGCTTCACCGCCGCCTGCAACCCGAAGCGGCAATGCAGCCGCGCCACCGCGCTCAGCGCCTTGCGCACCGCGATCGCCGTTTCCTCCGCATCGGCCGCCTGCGGCATGTCGAGCGCCGTGCAGCTGTCGCACCGCCCGCAGCCGGAGAGCGTCTCGGCCTCGTCGCCGAAGTACCGCAGGATGGCGTCGTGCCGGCAGCTCCCGCCCTCCGCCCAGCGCATGAGTTCCAGGAAGAGCGACCAGCGATGCTGCACGCGCGCCGCGTCCACCTCGCCGAAGTCGTTGGGCATCTCGAGCAGCCGGCGTCGCAGCGGGAGGTCGCTGGGCGAGATGCACAGCACCCCGATTGCGTCATCGCCATCGCGCCCGGCGCGCCCCACCTCCTGGTAGTACGCCTCGATCGACCCGGGGGGCGCCAGGTGAATGACGGCGCGCACGTCGGGACGATCGATCCCCATGCCGAAGGCATTCGTGGCGACGATCAGGTCGAGCAGCCCGTCGCGGAACTGCTGCTGCGCGCGCTCGCGCGCGTCGCCCGGCAATCCGGCGTGGTACGGCGCGCAGCGCCACCCGGCACGCGCCAGGCGTGCGTGCTCCTCCTCGGTGCGCTTGCGCGTGGGGGCGTACACGATCGCCGTCCCGCGCGCCGATCGCGGCGCGCCGATGGCCTCCTGGAGCGCGGCGTCGACCACGCGGCTCGCCTGGGCGGCGGCACGCACGTCGTGCACCCGCAACCCCAGGTTTGGGCGCGCGAAGCCGCGCACCAGTTGCGGCGTGTCGGCACCCAGGCCGAGTCGGGCGACGATCTCGTCGCGCACGACCGGCGTGGCCGTCGCCGTGCACGCCAGCACGCGCGCCCCCGACAGGTCGGCCACCAGGTCGCCGAGCTGCAGGTAGTCGGGGCGAAAGTCATGCCCCCACTCGGAGATGCAGTGCGCCTCATCGATCGCCACGAGTGGGCATTCGATGTCCCGCAGCACCGCGCGAAAGCCCGGAAAGGCAAGCCGCTCCGGTGCGACGTACGCCAGCTCGTACGCACCGCGCCCCAGCGCGGACATCCGCTGCCGGATCTCCTCGCCGTCCAGCGTGGCGGCAAGGTAGGTGGCGCGCACCCCCCTGGCACTGAGCGCC
>CAZVDJ010000137.1:0-1005 GCA_964626245.1 uncultured Gemmatimonadaceae bacterium | reverse complement strand
CGCCACCTGATCGTGCATGAGGGAGACGAGCGGCGAGACCACCAGCGTCGTGCCGGTGAGGAGCGTGGCCGGCAACTGGTAGATGAGCGACTTGCCGCCGCCGGTGGGCGCGACGAGCAGGAGGCGGCGCTCCGCGAGGATCGTCTCGATCGCCTCGCGCTGCCCCGGGCGAAAGGCGTCGTGCCCGAAGCGGCGGAGCGCCGCGTCGAGCACGGCGGGCGAGAAGGGTGTCAGGGGCTGCGAGGACATCCCCGGCAAGTTCACGAATCGGCCGCCGGCATCGCAACCATTCGGTTCCCTTCCCGGTCATTCCAGGCGCCCGGCCGGCGGATCGACGCCGAATGCGCGTGCGGCGAGCGGGTGACAGCCTCCGCCCCGCATGCGAGACTTCACCGGCCGGACTGCCCCTCACCCACCGCCTTCCATGCGCTCTCCCCGATCCGTCGTGCGCGCCACCTGCGTCCTCATCCTCCTGCTCCCGGCAGCCGCAACGGCGCAGCGCCGGGCGGGACTGAATGAATACGGCAACCCGGCGCGCCTTGCGCCGGCCCCCACGACCAGCGCGATCACCGTGCGCGACCTGCAGGTCCGCCTGTACCAGTTCGCCGACGACTCCATGCAGGGGCGGCAGGTGGGGCGCGCCGGGAACATGAAGGGGACGGCCTACATCGCCGCGGAACTCAAGCGGCTGGGGCTCGTCCCCGCCGGCGACAACGGGACCTTCTTCCAGGTCCTCCCCTACCACCTGCGCCACTTCACCAGCCATTCCCGCCTGTCCGTCAGCGGCAATCCGTTGGAGTGGGAACGCGACTGGGTGGCAGTGCCCGGGCTGCGCGCGCCGAGCCCCGTCGTTGGTGCCGAGGTGATCTTCGGCGGCGTGGCGGGCGACACGACGCGGCAGGTCGCCGCGTCAGACGCCGCCGGGAAGTTCGTCGTACTCCTTCCCGACCCCGCGTCCGCGTCGCGGACCGGAGGCGCCACCGCGCGTTTCGCCCCGCCGCCACC
>CAZVDJ010000136.1:0-8809 GCA_964626245.1 uncultured Gemmatimonadaceae bacterium | reverse complement strand
CGCTGTGCAATCAACAGCGGTCAGCCCCGCTTGCAAGCCTCGCACCGTGAAGGTGCGGGGATCGCAGCCAGCACGCCTAACGGGGAGGGCGGGGCGGTGCGCGCGCTGAAGGCGCTGGTGCGCGCCGACATCTGCGTGGGGTGCGGGACGTGCGTGGCGGCCTGTCCGGAGCCGGGGGCGCTGAGCATGCGCGGCAAGCTGGCCGTGGTGGACAATGCGCTGTGCCAGGGACACGGGGAGTGCGTCGGGGCGTGCCCGGTGGGCGGCATCCTGGTGAACGCCGGCGCGGCGGCCAACCGCATCCAGGTGCCACACGTCGACTCGAACTTCGAGACCAACATTCCCGGCCTCTACATCGTGGGCGAGCTGGGCGGCCGCGGCCTGATCAAGAACGCCATCAATGAAGGCAAGATCGCGGTGGAGCACGTGGCCCGCATGCTGCCGCCGGGCGACGCGCGCGCCGATGGCGACGAGCACGCGGTCGACGTCGCGGTCGTGGGATCGGGGCCCGCCGGCCTGAGCGCGGGGCTGGAGGCGCACCGCCGTCACCTGCGCTACGTGGTGCTGGAGCAGGGGTCGTTGAGCGATACGGTGCGCAAGTACCCGCGCCACAAGTTGCTCCTGGCGGAGCCGGTCTCGATTCCGCTGTACGGCGACCTGTGGATCGCCGACGCCTCCAAGGAGACGCTGCTGCAGGTGTGGGAGACGATCGTCGCCAACACCGGGCTGGAGGTGCACACGGGGCAGAAGGTGGTGAACGTGGCCCGCGAGGGGGAGCTCTTCCGCCTGCAGACCGACAAGTCGTCGTACCTGGCCCGCCGGGTGGTCCTGGCCATGGGGCGACGCGGGACGCCGCGCAAGCTCGGCGTGCCGGGCGAGGAGCTCGACAAGGTCTTCTATGACATCGTCGAGATGGAGGCCTTTGCGGGACGGCGCGTGATCGTGGTGGGAGGCGGCGACAGCGCGATCGAGTCGGCGGTGGGGCTGGGCAACCAGGCCGGCACGGAGGTGATCCTCTCGTATCGCGGTGAGGCGCTCTCGCGCGTGAAGGAGCGCAACGTCGAGAAGCTCAAGGCGTCCGAAGCAGCCGGCAAGGTGCGCGTCCTCCTGCAGAGCACGTTGCGCGAGATCCGCCCCGAGGTGGTGGTGATGGAGGCCGATGGCGAGACGATGATCGTCCCCAACGACCACGTCTTCGTCCGCATCGGCGGTGAGGCGCCATTCGCCTTCCTGGAGCGCATCGGCGTGCGGATCGTGACGAAGGACGTTCCCGTCGGCGGCAGCGCCGCGCGCGCCGGATGATCGATGCCATGCGCCGAGTGCTGGACCGACGTCGCCGAGCGCTGGGCTGCCTCCCCCCGCCGTGGGCCCTGGCCATGTGCCTAACGGTCCTCCGGGTCATGACCGGCGCCGCACCCCTGCCGGCGCAGCTTTCCCCCGGGCCGCTGGCGCGCGCGCACGCCACGCTGGAAGGGGCGGCGAATTGCGCCACCTGCCATGGGCCCAAGGGGTCCAACGCGCCCATGACGCAACGCTGCCTGCAGTGCCACAAGGAGATCGGGTGGCTCATGCAGCAGCAACGCGGGTTGCACGCGCGCGAGGCGGGGGTAGCGAAGAAGTCGTGCGCGTCGTGCCATCCGGACCACGCGGGGGCCGACTTCAACATGGTCGAATGGAGCGAGGGGTCGCCCAACCGCTTCGATCATCGCAAGGCCGGCTGGGCGCTCGAGGGGGCGCACGTCGAGGCGAAATGCGAGGGCTGTCATGCCGCGAAGTACCGGGTGGGCGGGGCCGCGGCGCGCTCCACGCGCAAGTCGAACGCGGGCTGGGTGGGACTCGAGCGCGACTGCCTCTCCTGCCACAAGCGTGACGACGTCCACGACGGCGCCCTGGCGGCGACCTGCGAGTCGTGCCACGACGCGCGCGAGTGGACGCGCGCCCCGAAGTTCGACCACGACAAGGCCGACTACCGGCTCGATGGCCAGCACGTGGATGTCGAGTGCAACGCGTGCCACCTCACGCCGCGCCTCAAGACGCGCTCCAACGCGCAGGGCGAGCGCATCCCGCTCTTCAAGCCCGTGGCGTACAAGGAGTGCTCCTCCTGCCACGACGATCCGCACAAGGGGCGCCTCTCCACCCGGTGCAGCGAGTGCCACTCCACGACGGGGTTCGACCGGATCGACCGGCGGGAGTTCAACCACGGGCTCACGCGTTATCCGCTCAAGGGCGATCACGCCGCCGTGCCCTGTGCCAGCTGCCACGGGAAGGACCTCTCGCGCAAGCAGGTCCCCTTTGCGACGTGTGCCTCGTGTCACGCCGACGCGCACGACGGGCAGGCGACGATGGCGGGCAAGGCGGCCGACTGCGCGGCCTGCCACACGGTGAGCGGCTTTGCGCCGTCGACCTTCACCGTCGCGCAGCATCGCACCACGGCGTACGCGCTGGAGGGCAAGCACCAGGGCGTGAAGTGCGCGCTGTGCCATGTCGGACGGCCGAAGGGGGCAGCGGGCGCGGCGAGCGCAGCGAGCGCAGCGGGCGCGACAGCCGCCGCGGTGGCTGCGGCAACCCCGTCGAGCACGGCGAGCCTGGCGCGGCACGACAAGGTGGTGCAATTGCGCCCGGCGGCGGCGCGGTGCGCCGACTGCCACGCGGAGGCGCACGGCGCGCAGAAGCTCGCCACGGTCGCATCGTCCACGTGCGAGTCCTGCCATGCCGTGGGCGGTTTCACCCCCAGCACCTTCGGTCGTGACGCGCACGCGCGCACTCGGCTGGTGCTGGACGGCAAGCACGCCACCATCGCCTGCGCCGCGTGTCACGGTGCACGACGTCCCGCGCTCGCCGCGTGGCCCGCCGCGACGCTGGCATCGCTGGGGAAGGGGAACGTCGTGCTGGCCGGCGTGGACCCCTCGTGCACCTCGTGCCATGTCGATCCGCACGCGGGACGCTACACGCCGGCGCCTGGGGCGGCGGCCGGGGCGGCAGCCGGGGCGGCGGCCGATGGCGGGTGCGTGCGCTGCCATGATGCGACGTCGTTCCGCCCCTCGCGTGTGGACGTGCGCGCCCACGCCGAGTACGCGCTCCCGCTGGAGGGGGCGCATCGCGCCGTGCCGTGCGGTGCCTGCCACGCGGAGATGGAGGGGGCCGCTCGTCAGGCAACGCCCACGCTGGTGCGCGTGGCGACGAAGCGAAGCACGCTCCCCTTCTCCCAGGCCGGACGCAGCTGTGCCTCCTGCCACGAGACGCCGCACGGCACGCAGTTCGCCAGCCGCAAGGGGGGCGATGACTGCGGCTCGTGCCACGGAGTCGACGGCTTTGCACCGGCCCCGCGCTTCAACCACGAATCGTCCGCCTTCTCCCTGAAGGGGGCGCACGCCACCGTGGCCTGCGACCGGTGCCACGAGCGCGTCCCTGTCGAGGGAGGAGCCGCCGGCGCTACCCGCGTGCGCTATCGCCCGGTCTCGTCGGCATGCGAGAGCTGCCATGCCCGCGCGAGTGGTGACTCGCGCGCGCAACCGCGCGCCACCCCCCCGCTTCGGAGGGTCTCGTGATGGACTGGGTGCCTCGCGTCTCGCGCACGGTGCGCACGATCCTCACGGTGGTTGCCGTGCTGGTGCCGTCCGCCCTGCTGGCGCAGCGTGCCGACAACCCGCACGGGCTCTCGGTGCAGGGCACGTGCGCCGCCTGTCACCGGGCCGACGGGTGGAAGCCGGCGGCCATCGCGCGGGACTTTCGCCACGCGCCGCGCACCTTTCCGTTGGAGGGGGCGCACGCCAAGGCCACGTGCACGTCGTGCCACGCGTCGCTGGACTTCTCCCAGGCGCCCGTTGCCTGCGCCTCCTGTCACCAGGACGTGCACAAGGGGGAGTTCGGGACGCAGTGTGCGCGCTGCCACACCGCGCGCACCTTCACCGACCGCGCGCAGATGGCGCAGGTGCACCAGTCGGGCCGCTTTCCGCTCACCGGCGGCCACGCCACGGTGGCGTGCGAGTCGTGCCACCCGCCCGCGCGCAACGGTCAGCTGCAATTCGTCAACCGCCCCGTCACCTGCATCGGCTGCCACGCCGGGACGATGCGCGCCGTCAAGTCGCCCGACCACGTGGCCGCGTCGTTCTCGCAGGACTGCACCAGCTGCCACACGCGCCAGTCGTGGGACAACGCGTCCTACGATCACTCGAAGACGAAGTTCCCCCTCACGCTGGGTCACGCCGGGCGCACCTGCGAGTCGTGCCACGCCGACAAGGTCTATCACGGCAAGCCGATGACGTGCGTGTCGTGTCACACCAAGGACTACCAGCGCGCCACGAACCCCCCGCACACCAACGCCTTCCCCACCGGGTGCGCCGACTGCCACACCACGGCGGAGTGGAAGGGGGCACGCTTCGACCACGACCTCACGCAGTTCCCGCTGCTGGGGGCGCACAAGGCCACGACCTGCGCCGAGTGTCACGCCGACCAGGTGTTCAAGGGGAAGCCGACGGCGTGCATCAGCTGCCACCAGTCCGACTTCAACGGCACCGTGGCACCGAAGCACACGGCCGCCGGCTTCAGCACGACCTGTCTTTCCTGTCACTCGATGAACGACTGGAAAGGCGGCACGTTCGACCACGGCACCACGCGCTTCGCGCTGGCCGGCAAGCACGCGGCGGCCACCTGCCAGTCCTGCCACGCCGACTTTGTCTACCGCGGCAAGCCATCGGCGTGCGTCTCGTGCCACCGGCCGGCGTACGACGCCACGGTGGCGCCCCCGCATGCGGCGGCGCAGTTCCCCACCCTCTGCGAATCGTGCCACAAGAACGCCGTCGCCTGGCTGGGTGCGCCGTACGACCACAACGTCACGCGCTTCGCGCTCACCGGTGCCCATCGCACGGCCACCTGCCTGGATTGCCACGGCGACAAGGTGTACGTGGGCAAGCCGATGGCGTGCGCGTCGTGTCACCAGGGCAGGTACGACGCCACCACCAACCCGCCGCACCTCAAGACCGGCTTCTCCACCGTCTGCTCCAACTGCCACGGGACGAACCAGTGGAACGGGGCGGTCTTCGATCACTCACGCACGCGCTTCCAGCTCACCAATGGGCACGCGGGCCGCGTGTGCAACGATTGCCACGCCGATGGCGTGTACGCCGGGCGGCCGCTCGCCTGCGTCTCGTGCCACCAGGATGACTACAACGCGACCACGTCGATCCCGCACGCCAAGGCGGGCTTTGCGACGACGTGCGAGAGCTGCCACTCGACCGTGAAGTGGATTGGCGGGGCCTTCAGCCACGCCACCACCCGCTTCCCGCTCACCGGCGCGCACCTGACCGCCACGTGCAGCAGCTGTCACGGCGACGGCGTCTATCGCGGCAAGCCGACCACCTGCCTGTCGTGCCATGGCCCGGACTTCCAGGCGGCCAAGAACCCCCCGCATGCCGCGCTGGGCTTTCCCGGCACCTGCGAGACCTGCCACACCACGTCGGCGTGGGCCGGGGCCACCTTCGACCACAATCGCACCGCCTTCTCGCTCACGGGGGCGCACCTCGTGGCCCAGTGCGGCGATTGCCACGGCAACGGCGTGTTCAAGGGGACCCCCACCGCCTGCGCGTCGTGTCACCAGCGGGAGTACGCGGCGACCACCGCCCCCCCGCACGCCGCCGCGGGCTTCCCCACGCTCTGCGCCTCGTGCCACACCACCGCCACGTGGAACGGCGGCAAGTTCGACCACAACGCCACCGCCTTCCCGCTCGCCGGCGCGCACGCGGCCGCCACCTGCGCCTCGTGCCATGGCGACGGGGTCTACAAGGGGAAACCGACGACCTGCGTGTCGTGCCACCTGGCCGACTACAACGCCACCACGACGCCCAAGCACTCCTCGTCAGGCTTCGGCACGACGTGCCAGACGTGCCACACCGGGACCACCACGTGGCTGGGCGCGACCTTCAACCACGGCGCCACCCTCTTCCCGCTCACGGGCGCGCACCTGGCCACGCCGTGCCTGGACTGCCATGGCGATGGCGTCTACAAGGGAAAGCCCACCGCCTGTGCGTCGTGTCACCAGACGGAGTACGGCGCGACGACGAACCCGCATCACGCCGCCGCCGGCTTCACCACGTTGTGCGCGACGTGTCACACCACCACGCGGTGGCCCGGCGCCACGTACGATCACTCGCGGACCCTCTTCCCGCTCACCGGGCGCCACGTGGCGGCGCAATGCATCGACTGCCATGGCGACAAGGTCTACAAGGGAAAGCCCACCACCTGCGTCTCGTGCCACCAGACGGACTACAACAACACCACGAGCCCCAAGCACTCGACCGCCGGCTTCCCCACCACGTGCCAGACCTGCCACACCACCAGCCAGTGGCTGGGGGCGACCTTCAACCATGACGGGCCGTTCTTCCCCATCTACTCGGGCAAGCACAAGGGGAAGTGGACCACCTGCGCCGACTGCCACCAGCAGCCCACGAACTACAAGCAGTTCGAGTGCATCCTGTGCCACGAGCACAGCAACAAGACCAAGGTCGACAACGATCACAAGGGCGAGGCCGGCTACCAGTACAAGAGCACCGCGTGTTACGCCTGCCACCCGAGGGGGACGTGAACGGCGCCCGCTCCTGGCGTCGGCGGCTGCTGCTGGCGACGATGCTCGGCTGCACGCCCTGGCGGCCGGACGCGTTGCAGGCGCAAGCACGGCCGCAGGCGCAAACACGGGTTCAGGCACCGGCGCCGACACCGGCGCAGTCACAGGCACCGCGACGCGCTGACGCTGCCTCCCGTTCGGAAAGCGCGGACCAGCCGCGCTCCGCGTGGGCGCGCGTGACCTACATCAGCGGTGCGGCCGTGTACCTGGATGCGGGAACAAAGGCCGGGCTGGCGGAGGGGAGCCGGGTCGAGGTGATGCGTGGAAGCGTGGTCGTGGCCGAGCTGGTGGTGGCGTACGTGTCGTCCACGCGATCGTCGTGCACCGTTGTCACGTCATCGGCCGCCGTGGTGGTGGGTGATTCGGCGCGCTTCACGCCACCAGCCGCCCAAGTTGCGCGCACCGCCTCGCCGCCGGGCGCTGCGGGTACGGGAGTCGACTCGGCGGGGATGCGCGCGTCCGTGGCAGGCCCGCGCCGCCCCGCGTCGCGCCCGATCCGCGGACGACTCGGCGTGCGCTACCTCACGCTGCGACAGGACGGTGGCGGCGCCACGTCGACGCTCACGCAGCCCGCCTTCGACCTTCGGCTGGACGGACGCAACATCGGGGGGACGCCGTTCGGCATTGCCGTCGACGTGCGCGCGTATCGCCAGCAGCATGCGCGCGCGTCGGGCGCCTCGCTCACCAGTTCCACGCGGGCCTACCAGACCGCGCTGCTCTGGAACCCGGTCAATTCCGGAACGCGCGTGCAGGTGGGGCGCCAGTTCTCCACCGCGCTGTCACCCGTTGGATTGTTCGACGGCATCGCCGTCGACGTCGATCGCCGGCACGTGAGCGTTGGGGCCTTCTCGGGCAGCCAGCCCGACCCGCGCAGCTTTGGCTACTCGGGCGACGTGCGCGAGCATGGCGCCTATGTGCAGGCGCACAACGCGCCCAGCGCGTCCGCGAGCTGGGCCCTGACGGCCGGCGGGATCGGCTCGTACGCGGGGGGCGAGATCGACCGGGAGTTCGCGTACCTGCAGGGGACCTTCAACAACCGAGTGGTCTCGCTGTACGCGGCACAGGAGCTGGACGTGAACCGCGGATGGAAGGCCGATGCGGAGGGCGGGGGGACGACCCCGACGTCCACCTTCGCCATGCTGCGCCTTTCCCCCACCGATGCCGTGACCTTCTTTGGCGGCTACGACAACCGGCGCTCCATTCGCCTGTATCGCGACTTCCTCACCCCCGAGATCGCGTTCGACGATTCGTTCCGGCAGGGCATGTGGGGTGGTGCGTCGGTGGACGTCCTGGGTCACGTGCGCGCCTCGGCCGACGCACGATCGAGCCGCGGCGGGAGCGCGGGGCCGGCCAGCTCGTACACCGGCTCCCTGCACGTAAATCGCCTGACGCCATTGCAGCTGGGAGTGCAGCTCCGGGCCACGCGGTACACCGGGACGCTGGCATCGGGTGACCTGCGCGCCGCCGCGCTGGAGATGCGCCTCTTCAGGTCGCTGCGCCTGGAGGTGAACGGCGGCCGGCGTTCGGACGTGCGGGCCTCGGCGGAGCTCTCGAACCAGGTGACCACCTGGTGGGGGGGCGATGCCGACGTCGGCCTGGGACGCTCGCTCTTCCTCATGGCGTCCACGTACCGCGAGGCCGGGACGGTGCAACGCAACCAGCAGACGATGCTCGCGCTGACGTACCGCTTCTAGGTTCGCCACGCGAGGGGCCGCCATTGTGCCGCGCGCGTCGCGGGGGCATGATCACGCGCGTGTGTCCGTGCGTGTCACCGGCCGCCTCTCCGCCATGTTCGACTCCATCGACCAGACGCTCGCCGCCCTTGCCGGCCAGGACTACGTCGCCGACGTGGGGCTGGCCACGAGCCTCTTCCTGGCCACGCGCATGGGACGGGCGCTCTTCCTGGAGGGGGAGCCCGGGGTGGGAAAGACCGAGGTGGCCAAGGTCACCGCGAAGGAGCCCCTCTCGAACGTCACCCTCGGTCTCGCCACGAAGGGTGACGTCCGCTTCCAGGCCCCGACGGCGTTCGCGCTCAAGGGCGACACCCGCGAGCGGCGCATCGTCGAGCTCGGCATCGGCGCTGGAACGCGCACCGCGAACCTCACGCTCACCTCGAACGCCGGTGGCTACTCCGACGTCGTCACGCGCGAGCTGAACGTGAAGCCGAAGGGCTTCCCCGTCGAGCAGTCG
>CAZVDJ010000135.1:0-8829 GCA_964626245.1 uncultured Gemmatimonadaceae bacterium | reverse complement strand
GATCACCAGCGTCTGCCCGATGGCGATGGTCCCCACCACCATGACCTGCTGCAGGATGAGCGAGAGGTTGGCGCCGCTCAGGAATCGGTCGTGCCGGGTGGCGAAGAAGGCGCAGGCCACCGCCAGCGCCACTACGGGCCCCAGTGTCCCGAGGGCGGGGAGCCTGCCTAACGCGTCCCGAAGCAACGCTCGAGCCCGTACGCCACGTCGCGGCTCGCCACGCCGGCCATCGCCTTGCCGGCGATGAGCGAGACGCCGGTGTCGGTGTAGCCCGCCGGCTTCTTCCCGGTCTTCACGAAGGCCACGCCGGCCTGCACCCCCAGCTCGGCCATGCGCACGGGGTACTGCTGCGCCGTGGCGGCGATGAGGCCGCTCCCCACGTCGCGCGCCCCCTGGCAGCCACCGTCCACCGTCACCAGCACCACCTGCTTCTCCTTGCCCGCCGCCTTGAGGGCGCGCGCGGCGCCGGCGGCGCTGGGTTCGTTGATGGCGTAGGCGACCGTGGCGTCGGGGGCCTTCTGCAGGCAGTTCTCCATCGCGGTCTGCCCCTTGGCCTGGTCGCCGAAGGTGTCGGCCATGCAGACCACCTGCGGCGGGCTTCCCAGCGTGTTCACGCTGGCCGCGGGGGCAGCGAGGCCGAGTCCCTTCAGGAAGCCGTTGTGCCGCTGCGCCCCCACCGGGTGCCCGGGGAGCAGGTCGAGCGTGATCGCCTTGATGGGGCGCGTGCCGAGTGCGGCGCGCGCGTACTGGCCGATGAGCGTGCCGGCCTGGTAGTTGTCGGTGCCGAAGAAGGCATCGGTGGCCGACATCGGATCGGTAGGGGAGTCGAGGGCGATGACCACGATCCCCTGTGCGCGCGCGCGCCGGATGGCGGGGATGATCGCCTTGGCGTCGTTGACCGTGATGAGGACGACCTGCGCGCCGGCGGCGATCATGTTCTCCATCGCCGTCACCTGCCCCGCGTTGTCGCCGTCGTGCTTGCCGGCGCCGGTCAGGAGGCGCGCGCCCGCCGTCCTGGCCGCCGCCTGCGCCCCCTCGCGCATCTTCACGAAGAACGGATTGGTCTGCGTCTTGGTGATGAGGCCGATGACGGGTTGCTGGGCCGCGAGTGTGGACGCCGTGACGACCGACGCCCCAGCGGCGACGATGAACGCGAGGTGAAGCAGCGGGCGGAATGCAGCGTTTGGTGACATCGAGGGGAATGGCGGCCGGGGCAAGGGACATCGCCCTACGTTATCCTGCAGGACGTTCGTTCGCACGCCCCGACTGGAACCCACTGACACGACGGCATGTCCGCCCCACGCAACGCCCCGCCCCCGCGCACCCAGCCCGTCTCCGAGCGCACGCTCTCGCAGGCCATTCGCCAGCTGGGGCGCGCCGTGCGCCTGCGCTGCCCCAACTGCGGCCAGTCGCCGGTGCTCGCCTCGTGGGGGACCGTCCACCACCGCTGCGCGACCTGTCACTTCCGCTTCGAGCGCAGCCGCGACTCGTACTTCACCGGGGCGATGTTCTTCAACCTCATCACCGCCGAGTTCCTCTTTGCGGTGGGGCTGGCCACGGCGATCATCCTCTCGTGGCCACGCATCAACTGGGACTACATCACCTACGGCGCGGTGGCGGGAATGGCGGTCACGCCCATCATCCTGTACCCGTTCTCCAAGGTGTTGTACCTGACGGTGGACGTCTTCATGCGCCCGGTGCGGCCGGAGGAGTGCGACCCGGCCAACACCAACTGGACGATGCTGGGCGTCTAGCGCGTCTAGCGCGTCGTGCGCGTGGCGCGGTGTGCGCGCGTGAGGAAGAAGATCGCCGTCGCCGCCACGATCACCTGGAGCAGCACGAGCCACTCGGACGCGGTGATCGACGTGAGCAATCCGACGATCGCCAGGCAGGCGAGCACCGGGATCAGCGCGCCGCCCGGCATGCGGAACGGCGTCGTCCCCTCCACCTGCACGCCAGCCTTGCGGAGCTGCCACGCCGCCACCGCGCACGCCAGGTAGCAGAGCAGCGCGGCCACGTTGGAGATCACCGCCAGCGTGCCGAAGCTGCTGGTGATGGCCAGGAAGCAGGCGAGGCCGAGCTGCACGAGGACGGCGACCCACGGCGTGTGGAACGACGGATGCACGGCGGCGAGCGCCCGGGGGAGGAAGCCGTCCCGCGCAAAGGCATACAGGGACCGCGGCGACGCCAGTGACATCCCGCTCAGGTAGCCGAAGGTCGAGATCACGACGCCAACGAGCAACAGCTGGCGTCCCCACGGCCCGAGCGCGATGCCGGCGGCGTTGGCGAGCGGGGTGGCCGCCCCGGCCAGTGCCGGCCCAAGCACGCCCTGCGCCACGAACTGGATGCTCATGTACAGCAGCGTGACCCCCGCCATCCCCAGGAAGATGCCCCGCGGAACGGTGCGGGCCGGGTCGCGCAGCTCGCCGCCCAGCACCAGCGCCGACTCCACACCGGTGAAGGCAAAGAGCAGCACGATCGAGGTGCGCGCGATGCTGGCGGCACCCGGCACCTCGACGACCGTCAGGTTTGCGGGTTCGATGGCAAAGACCCCCAGTGCGACAAAGACGAGCAGGGGCATCGTCTTCACCACGATCATGACGGTGTTGAGGCGATTGCCATGCTTCACGCCGATGACGTTCACGGTCGCCAGGAAGCCGAACGCCGCGACGAGCCCGATGACGCGACCGGTCGGCGAGGCAAAGGTCGGCACCATCGCCCCCAGGCTCTCGATGAAGACGTTGGCCACCGCGGCAAACGCGGTAATGCCGAGCATCCAGGTCATCACCCCGGTCATGTAGCCCATGAAGGGACCGAACGCGACTTCGACATACGCGTAGGGGCCGCCGGTGAGTGACACACGGCTTCCCGCCTCGGCGATGCACAGGCCGATGAGCCCCATGACCACCGCACAGACGACGTACGCGATTGGTGCAGCCGCGCCCAGCGTCTCGGCCACCGACGACGGCAGGCGGTAGATTCCACCGCCGATCATGATGTTGGCGATGCCGGCCGCGAGGCCGAAGGTGCCGACGGCGCGGACGAGGCCGCGCTCGGACGACGCCGGTTGCTGCGAGAGCTCGCCCATCAGTGCCCCCACAACTGCTGGAAGACCCGCACGGCGTTGCCGCCCAGGATCCCCCGGATGTCGGCGTCGCTGTAGCCGCGGCGAATGAGCCCCTCGGTCAGGTCGAAGGTGCGCCTGGGATGGTCGAGCCCCTTCACCGTCAGGAGCAACTCCCCCTTGGCATCGCGATGCAGCCGGTAGCGCTCGAAGTTGGGGGTGGCAGGATTGCCGGCGCCGGGGCCGTTGACCGGATTGGGGTTCCCCACCAGGTCCATGTCGCTCCCCACCGCCAGGTGCTGCACCCCCACCAGCTTCTTCACGTGGTCGAAGTGGTCGAGCGCGTGCTCCAGCGTCACCGGCTCGTCCTCGTGCAGCATCATGCGCAGGAAGGGAATCCCCATCACGCCGCCGGTGCGCGCCATCTTGGTGATCATCTCGTCGGTCTTGCAGCGCAGGTGCCCGGGCAGCAGCGCGCGGCAGCTCGCATGCGAGAAGACGACCGGCTTCTTCGCGATGTCGAGCGTATCGAGCGTGGTGCGGTCGGCGCAGTGCGACACGTCCACCGCCATCCCCACCGCCTCCATGCGCGCCACGATCGAGCGCCCGAAGACGGTGAGCCCGCCGTCGTTCTCCTCCAGGAAGCCGCTCCCGATTCGGTTCTGGTAGTTGTACGTGAGCTGCGACAGCCGCTGCCCCAGCGCGAAGAACTCGTCCACGTCGGCCGGTGAGCGGAAGTGGTCGGAGCTCTGGAAGGTGATCATGATCCCCACCTTCCCCGACCGCTTCACCGCCTCGAAGTCGCGCGCATCATCCACGCGCATGAACCAGTCGGGATACTCGGCCACGAAGCCGTTCCAGCGGGCAAAGAACTGGTGGCCGCCCGCATAGTCACCGGGGCTGTGCCCCAGGCAGATCACGCTGTACCCCGAGGTGCGGTACGCCTCGTAGTCCTCGGGGGTCATGCTGCGCGCCTTGCTGAGCCAGAGCTGGCTCCTGGGCGGTTTCTCCGCAAAGTCGGCGAAGCGGAACTGGTTGAGCAGGTCGATGACCACCGACTCCTGCACCAGCTTGACGGCGCGCGCCGAGTACTGCGCCTGTGTACCGGAAAAGAGCGAGTAGCGCCCACGCAGGATGGCCGGGGCGGCAACACAGGTGGCGGCAAGGCGTTGGAGCGCCGAGCGACGCGACAGCGCGTCGCCGGGGAGCGGTCGGTCGTTCACCTGGGTCATGGTGCGAGGAAGGGGATGTGCGAAATTGCTGCCGAACGCAGAAGGCGGCAATGCGCCTCCCCTTCCTCCGTGTCCCGCTCATTCATCACCAACGCTGCGCCATGATCTCACCCACCATCCGCGCGACGTCCTCCGCCCTCGCCGCCATCCTGCTCGCCTTCAGTGCGGCAAGGGCACTCGCTCAGTCGCCCGCCATCGACCTCGCGCGCCACCGCCTGGTCGACCTCACCCACCCGCTGAACGCCAAGACGCTCTACTGGCCCACCGCCACCACCGGCTTTCAGCTGCAACAACTCGCCTTCGGCGAAACGGCGGGCGGATACTTCTACTCGTCGTATGCCTTTGCCGCTCCCGAGCACGGCGGCACGCACCTGGACGCCCCCATCCACTTCCATCGCGGGGGGTTGGCCGCCGACCAGCTTCCGCTCGACCAGCTCATTGGCCCGGCCGTGGTGATCGACGTGCGCGCCAAGGCGGCCAGGGACGCCGACTATCGCCTGACCGTGGACGACGTGACGGGCTGGGAGAAGGCGAACGGGCGCATTCCGCGCGGCGCCTTCGTCCTGCTGCGCACCGGCTGGGGGCTCAAGTGGCCCAGCGCCAAGGCGTACTTTGGCGACGACACACCGGGTGACGCGTCCAAGCTGCACTTCCCGAGCTTTGGCGTCGACGCGGCGCGGCTCCTGGTGCAGCAACGGCGCGTGGCGGCGTTAGGCGCCGACGTGGCCTCCATCGACTACGGCCCCAGCACCGACTTCATGGTGCACCGGGTGGCCGCCGCAGCGGGCGTGATCGGGCTGGAGAACCTGGCCCGGCTGGAGACACTCCCGGCGCGTGGCGCGACCATCATCGCCCTCCCCATGAAGATCGAGGGCGGGTCGGGGGGGCCGGTGCGCGTGGTGGCGCTGGTACCGCGCACCGTGCCGCGCTAGGCGCCGCTCGGCACGCCACCTGGCCGACGCGAGGCACGAACCGGGGCGCTACGCCTCGCA
Organism: uncultured Gemmatimonadaceae bacterium; assembly: GCA_964626245.1. GTDB lineage: Bacteria > Gemmatimonadota > Gemmatimonadetes > Gemmatimonadales > Gemmatimonadaceae > SCN-70-22. The sequence goes on along the minus strand of CAZVDJ010000135.1, from coordinate 3,541 downwards.
CGTCACGGCGCGCCACGCCCCGGCGCAGTCCTACTTCTTGTCTGCAGTCGTGACCATGATGGCCCCCGCCTCGTGTCCCGGCCCCAGTTGCTGCACGGCGCGATTCTGGTCGAGGAACTTCATCTCCACGACCTTGATCGACTGCACCGTGCGCAGGATCTCGAGGTTGGGCTGCCGCACGTCGTTGATGTAGACGATGGGCTCACGGGGCGTGGAGTTGCTGCGGTCACCAAATCCATCGAGCATGCCGCTGGAGGCGGTGCGCCCGATCTGTGGCCGCATCCAGTTTGGGCGAAGCCGCTGGATGGCATCGTGCGCAGTGGTGAGCCCCCCGCCCCCTTCCTCGATGTCCTGTCGCGTGAGGAGCGCGCGGTCCCCGCGCTTCTGGGCGAGCAGCGGCGTGGCAACGGCCGCCATCACGCACACGAGCACACACGAACGGACGAGCCAGCGAACCAGCGACGGACGCATCGGAAGCCTCCACTCCGGAGATCGGACCCCTATCATCCCCGACACGGTGCGTGTCGTCAAGGCGTGCCCGCGCGCTCACACGTGCGCGCGCAGTCGAGCGCGCTCAGTCGTGTGCCGCGAGAAAGGCGGTGAGGCGGGCGTGTACCGTCCCCGGCTGTTCCATGTGCGGCAGGTGACCCGCCGAGTCGACCGGGAGGAACTCCAGCGCTGGAATGGCGCGCCGCACCACGTCGGACTGTTCGAACGGCACGGTCGGATCCTGCCGCCCCCACACGAGGAGAACCGGGACGCCCGTTCGTCCCACCGCGGAGTAGAGCGAGTCGTAGCTCACGCGTGACGAGGCGATGGCGGACCGCAGGAGGGAGCGCCCGAAGCCACGGAATCGCATCTGTGGCCGGTAGGCGTCGGCCCACCCCGGGTACTGCTCGGGGTGCAGGAAGTCCGACGCCTGGTTGTCGGCCATGCCGGGGACGCGTGTGACCTGCCAGATCCAGGTCCCCACCAGCGGCCACGCCATGAAGGCGGGGACGGGGGTGGAGGTTGCCACCGGGTCGACGAGGGTCAGGGTACGCACCCGCGCGCGCCGCGCCGGGACGTAGTGCCCCGCCACGAAGCCGCCGAAGGAGAGCCCCACCAGGTCGATCGGTTCCGTCACGTGCAAGGAGTCGAGCAGTTCGTCCAACTGCCGAGTGTAGAAGGTGCCGTCGTACGCCGCATCGGGGCGGTCGGAATAGCCTCGGCCGAACACGTCGTAGCGCACCACCCGGTAGCCGGCCGCGCCGAGGGCAGTGACGGTGGAGTCCCAGATGTACATCGGGACCGAGAAGCCATGCACCAGGACGACGGTACGGCCGCTGTCGGGGCCGGAGACGTCGTAGTGCGTCGCACCGTCCGACAGCTGCACGAACTTGCCTGGCGCCTGCTGTCGGGCCGCGGCGTCGATGGACGAGCGCTCGGGATTGCGCACGAGGAAGGCGACACTTGCCGCCACGACGACGGCGAGCACGAGGATCACGACGGAACGGAGCGGGCGCACGTGGCAGGACGGGTTCGGGAGGACGTCAGCGCAGTCGCGCCACGATCGTGAAGAAGTCGGCCAGATGGTAGTCGCGCTCCTCGACTTCGTCCATCCGGATGGTCCGAACGACGAAGTGGTGCGGCCCCGGCTTTGCCAGCGTGCGCGCCAGGAGGGCGCGCGTCCCCGGCATGGGATAGTAGTCGTGGTTGGACATGCGATGCTCCCACCCGGTGTCGGCCCACACGCTCTGCCCGTGGCTGAGCCAGGGCGGCAGGGCGTCCGGGGCCGGGGCAGCGGCTACCGGCTTGTAGAGCATCACGCGGCGCTCGGGGGTGTCCATGTACTCCACGGTTATCCCGTCGCGCGTGAGCGGGTGGCCGCTGGCCAGTGGAGCGAAACCACGCGCTGCCAGGAACGCCAGGGCGGCGGCGTGCTTGCGCCTGGCCTCCTCGGCGGCACGGCGCGGGCGGTCGGCGATGTCGGCGTAGTCGGGCTCCGTGAGCACGCGCAGCGACTCCGCCATGCGCACGATGGCTCCCCTCGCGTCGGCCAGCGACCAGTCCTTCTGGTACACTTGCCAGAGCACACTCACCCGTCGGGCGGGATCGCGGTAGGCGAGTCGCCACGTGGGCTCGTCGAGCATGTTCACGGTATAGCGACCGGCTCCCACATCCCACTGCGCCCCCCGCTCGATCTGCTTCCAGTCCTGCGCACCGCCGTTGAGTTCCGAGGTGGCGGCCTTGAGCGCCTCGTCGTACGACGACGACGGAGCCCCCGGCGCATGGATCGCGATGAAGAGATTGGCGCGATACGGCGTGGAGCTCCCCATGGCCCACGTGTGCACCCGACTCAGGCGAAAGCCCACCCAGGTGGCGCGCTCGGCAAAGCGGTGCGGGTCGTCCAGGCGCGCCCTGCGCGGAATGGCCACCGTCGCCACCTGGTCCAACCGCCGAGTGGCGGAGCCAAACTGCGGAAGGAATCCCATGGCGGGGACGAGTGCGGCAGTGGCCACGGCGGCGAGCGCGAGTCGACGCATTCCGAGGAACGGCTCGGCGAAAGGTGGGGACGGTGAGCGCGGCATAGCGTACGCCGTCGTCCCTGCATGGGACAAGGGATGAGCGCGGCCCTAGGACGCGCGGACGCTATCGCGCGTGCGTCCCTCGACGCACATTGCCCGGCCATCTCGACCATCCTGCCCAGCGCCTCCCATGCCGACCCGCGTGCGCATCACCCTCGACACCGCCGCCGTCGCCCTTGTCCTGGCCCTTGCGGCATCCTGTGCCGGACAGCCCTCGTCAGGCGCCGATTCGGCCGCGGCCGGCTCCGCTGCGACGTCAGGCAGTGGCGCCGCCGGCGGCGTGACGCTCTCGCCAGCGCGCGCGCCGCGCGAAGGGCAGGTGCGCGTCCTCCTCTATCACGACATGGAGGGACTCGCCGGGCAGGACGACTACCGGACCTTCAACTTCTCGCACCCCGAGTTCTACAGCAAAGGGCGCGACTTTCTCATCGCCGACGTCAACGCAGTGGTCGCCGGCCTCTTTGACGGCGGCGCCACGTCGGTGGAGGTGATCGATGCACATGGCAGCGGCAACCCCGATCCTGACGTGGATGCCGCACGGCTGGACAAGCGCGCCACGCAGCTCGCGCGCGACTCCGCCTTTCGCCAGTACGTCGACGTCGTGGCCCCCGACACCTACGACGCGATCGTGGCGGTGGGGATGCACGCCAAGACGGGGAGCCGCGGCTTCGCCTCGCACACGGTCACCATCGGGATGGCGCTGGGGATGAACGGGCACGAGGTCACCGAGACGGAGATGGTCGCCTACTCGTGGGGGCGCGTCGGCGTTCCGGTCATCTTCGTCTCCGGCGACGACAAGCTGCAGGGCGACCTGGCCACGATGCCCTGGCTGCAGTACGTCGTGACCAAGCGAGCGACGAGCGCAAACACGGTGGAGCTGCGCGACGTGGCCGAGGTACACGCCGAGATGCGGACCAAGGCGGCGGACGCAGTGCGCGGCCTTGCCAATGCGAAGGCGATGCGAGTGAACGAGC
>CAZVDJ010000134.1:0-8834 GCA_964626245.1 uncultured Gemmatimonadaceae bacterium | reverse complement strand
GTACGAGACGCCCGCGGCGCAGCGCCGGGACCTCGTGATGGTGCACCTGACGGGACGGCGTGACGGCGGCTCGGAGGTGGACTACACCGTGAACCCGCAGCTCGGCTTTCCCTGGATCACGGGACCGGGGATCACGGAGGCGGGGATCACGGAAGCGGGGATCACCGGAGAGGCGACCACCGAGGCAGGCGAGCTGCCCGTGAACCACGTGCTCCCGGCGTGGGACCTGATTACCGGGCAGATGATCGCGGTGGCGCTCCTGGCCGCGCTGCGCCATCGGGACCGCACCGGGACGGGGCAGCTGGTCTCACTCGCCCTCAAGGACGTGGGACTCGCCGTCCTGGGTCATCTGGGATTCATCGCCGAGGTGATGGTGAACGACCGCGATCGCCCGCGGTACGGGAACGACCTGTACGGGGCATTCGGGCGCGACTTTGCCACGCGTGACGGGCGGCGGGTGATGGTGGTGGGGCTCACCGATGCGCAGTGGCAGTCGCTCGTGACGGCCACCGAACTCGGCGACGCGGTGGCGGCAACGGCGGCGCGTACGGGGCACGATGTGCGCACCGAGGGCGGGCGGTTCGACGCGCGGGAGGCGATTGCGTCGCTGCTGGCCCCCTGGATCGCCTCGCGCACGCTGGACGAGGTGGCTCAGCTCTTCACGAAGCACCGCGTGACCTGGGGTCCGTACCGCACGGTCCGGCAGGCCCTGGCCGAGGACCCCGACTGCTCGCCAGGCAATCCGCTGTTTGCCGAGGTGCAGGAAGCCGGCGTGGGGCGCTACCTGGCGTCCGGGTCACCGCTGGCGTTTGGCGGCATGCCGAGGTATGTCCCGGGCGCCGCGCCGCGACTGGGCGAACACACCGACGAAATCCTGCTGGACGTGCTGGGGATGAGCGAGGCGGAAGTGGGCGCATTGCACGACCGCGGCATCGTGGCAGGACCTTCACCACATCACCCGTGAAACTTCCCAACCGCTTCTACCAGCCGCTGGCCATCGGCGCTCCCGCGCCGCTCCGCGAGCTCCCGGTACGTCCCGAGCGCGTGGTGCACTTCTTTCCCCCGCACATCGAGAGGATCAGGGCCAAACTCGCCGACACCGCTCGACAGGTGGACGTGCTGTGCGGCAACCTGGAGGATGCGATCCCGGTCGATGCCAAGGAGGCGGCACGCGCCGGCTTCATCGAGGCGGCACGCACCACCGACCTGGGCGACGCGGCGCTCTGGGTGCGCGTGAACGCGCTCAACAGTCCGTGGTTCCTGGACGACGTGGCGCAGATCGTCGCCGCGGCCGGCGACCGCCTCGACGTGGTGATGATCCCCAAGGTCGAGGGGCCGTGGGACATTCACTTCGTCGATCAGTACCTCGCCCTGCTCGAGGCCCGGCACGCGGTCAAGCGCCCGATCCTGGTGCACGCGTTGCTCGAGACCGCCGAAGGGGTCAAGAACGTGGAGGCGATCGCCGCGGCGAGCCCGCGCATGCATGGCATGAGCCTGGGGCCGGCCGACCTCGCGGCCTCACGCGGGATGAAGACGACGCGCGTGGGGGGCGGGCACCCGTTCTATGGCGTGCTCGCCGATCCCGTCGATGCCGACACGCCCCGCGCCTTCGCGCAGCAGGACCTGTGGCACTACACGCTGGGGAAGATGGTCGACGCCTGCGTGGCCAGTGGCATTCGCGCCTTCTACGGACCGTTTGGGGACCTCAAGGACGAGGCGGGGTGCGAGGCGCAGTTCCGCAATGCCTTCCTCATGGGGTGCACCGGCGCCTGGTCGCTGGCCCCCAACCAGGTCGCGATCGCCAAGCGCGTCTTCAGCCCCGACGTGCAGGAGGTGCGCTTCGCCCTGCGCATCCTGGAGGCGATGCCCGACGGCACCGGCGTGGTCACGCTCGACGGCAAGATGCAGGACGATGCCACGTGGAAGCAGGCCAAGGTGCTGGTCGACCTGGCGCGACTGGTCGCCTCGCGCGACGCCGCGCTCCGCGAGGCCTACGGCTTCTAGCGACACATGACGTCGCCCAAGACACACCCCGGCAACTTCTTCGAGGATTTTCGCCTCGGGCAAGAGATCGTGCACGCCACGCCGCGCACGGTCACCGAGGGCGACGTGGCCGCGTACCTGGCCCTCTTCAGTGCGCGCTTCGCGTACACGTCGTCGTCGCCGTTCGCGCAGGCCATCGGCTTTGCGCGCGCACCGGTCGATCCGCTGCTCGCCTTTCACCTCGTCTTCGGCAAGTCGGTACCGGACATCTCGCTCAACGCCATCGCGAACCTTGGCTACGCGGACGGGCGCTTTGGCGCCGCCGTCTACCCGGGCGACACGCTGCGCACGCGGTCGGTGGTGCTGGGGCTCAAGCCCAACACCGATGGTCGCACCGGTGTGGTCTACGTGCGGTCCACCGGGGAGAACCAGGGAGGTGCGATGGTGGTGGAGTACACGCGCTGGGTGATGGTGCGCAGGCGTGACGCGGCATCGACTCCGCCGGATGCAACGCTTGTCCCACAGCTCCCCGCCGTGGTGCCGGCGGCGTCGATCATACCGCCCGTGGTGGGTGTGCCTGCCTCGTGGGACCCGCTGGACTCGGGCAGCGCGTTCAGCTGGGAGGACTACGCGCCCGGCGAGCGCATTGACCATGCGGACGGGCTGACCATCGAGGAGAGCGATCACATGTCGGCGGCGCGCCTCTTCCAGAACACCGCCAAGGTGCACTTCAACCTGCACGCCGAGCGCGACGGGCGCTTCGGGCGCCGCATCGTCTACGGCGGTCACATCATGAGCATGGCGCGTGCGCTCTCGTTCAACGGCCTGGCCAACTCCATCGGCCCGGTGGCGCTCCACGGCGGACGTCACGCCAACCCGTCGTTCGCGGGCGACACGATCTACGCCTGGTCGGAGATCGTCGATCGCGCTCCGCTGCCCGATCGTGACGACTTCGGGACGCTTCGCGTGCGGACGGTGGCCACCAAGGATCGGCCGTGCGCCGATTTTCCCCTGCACGATGCCAGCGGGAAGTACGATCCCGGGGTTGTCCTCGACATCGACTACTCGGTACTGGTGCCGCGACGCGCCATGATGCGCCCAACGCGCCGCTGACCGAGGGCTGTGCGCCTGGCGGGGCGCGCAGCCACTCGCCTCGTCCGGCTTCCTTCGTCCACACTCGCGACCTGCGCGATGACCGCTGACCCCCGCCCCCAACCGACTCCCCGCATCAACCCGCTCAGGTCGCGTGACGACTGGCAGCGGGCGCGAGAGGCGTCCGAGCGCGACCCCGGACGCTTTCACGGCGAGATGGCCAAGCGCGAGCTTCACTGGTTCGATGCCGCGCTTGGCGCGGCCGGCGGGTGGATCACGTGGGACGACGAGCGCGCGCGCTGGACCGGGTGGGACGCGATGTCGCTCGCCCCGGTCGTTGCCCCGTACGACGCCGGCCACGACCCATGGTCGCAGGCCTTCGACGACTCGGCGGCGCCGTTCTATCGCTGGTTCGACGGCGCGCGCACCAACGCCGCCTTCAACGAGATCGACCGGCACGTGCTGGCAGGACACGGCGACGAGGTGGCCTTTCACTTCGAGGGCGATCGCTGGGACCAGTCGCTCGACGGCGGGCGTGGCGGGCCGGTGCAGCAGGAGCGCATTACGCGACGGCGCCTGTTGCTGGAGTCGGCCCGCGCGGCGATCGCCTTGCGACAGCTCGGGCTCGTCGCCGGCGATCGCATCGCGCTCAACCTGCCCAACATTCCGCAGCAGCTGTACTGGCAGGAGGGGGCCAAGCGACTGGGGGTCGTCTTCACCCCGGTCTTTGGCGGCTTCTCAGACAAGACGCTCTCCGACCGCATTCACGACGCGGGGGCGCGCGTGGTCATCACCGCCGACGGTGGCTACCGCAACGCGCAGGTGGTCCCGTTCAAGGAGGCCTACACCGATCCGGCGCTGGACGACTTCCTGGCGGTCCCAGTGGCGGTGGGGCAGGTGCGGCGGGCGCTCGCGACGCTCGACCTGGCGCCCGATGTCGTGGCACGCATCGCCGACGAGGTCTCGCGCCAGCTGGCCGACGAGATCACCGTCACGCGTTCGGACGTGATGCGCGCGCTAGGACTGGCGCTCGACGCCCTCCCGCCGGCGCAGGCTCCGTCGGCAGCGGCCACCAGCCAGGCGCGCATCGCCGTTGCCAGCGCGCTGGTGCAGGCGCCGCAGCGGGTGGAGGTGGTCGTGGTGGTGCGGCACACGGGACAGGCGGACCTGCGCTGGCGTCCCGAGCGCGACCGGTGGAGCCACGACCTGCTTGCCGAGGCTGACCGCGAGCTGCAAGCGGCGGCCCGGCGACTGGGGCTCGGCCCTGACCTGCACGCGCTCGGCGACGCGGAGCTGGCGCGCGTCGTCTGGGCCGTGGTGCCTCCCACGCCGCTCGATGCGGAGTTTCCCCTCTTCTTCATCTACACCTCGGGCTCCACGGGGAAGCCGAAGGGGGTGGTGCACGTGCACGGCGGCTGGCTGGCCGGCGTGGCCGCCACCATGCGCGTGAGCTTCGATGCGCAGCCGGGCGACGTGATGTACGTCGTCGCCGACCCCGGTTGGATCACGGGGCAGAGCTACATGATTGCGGCAGCGCTGGCGTGCCGGGTGACGAGCATCCTCACCGAAGGGGCCCCGCTCTTCCCGTCGGCGGGACGCTTTGCCTCGATCATCGAGCGCTACGGCGTCACGATCTTCAAGGCGGGTGCGACCTTCCTCAAGTCGGTGATGACCGACCCGCAGCACGCCGAGGACGTGCGTCGTTATGCACGCCACACGCTGCGCGTCGCGACGTTTTGCGCCGAGCCGGTGTCGCCGGCGGTGCAGGAATTCGCCATGGCGCTCCTCACGCCGCAGTACATCAACTCGTACTGGGCCACCGAGCATGGCGGCATCGTCTGGACGCACTTCTACGGCAATCCGGACTTCGCGCTGCGCCCCGACGCACACACCTACCCGCTCCCCTGGGTACACGGCGACGTCTGGGTGGCGGAAGGCGAGGCGGGCTCCGATGGCACCGCGTACCGGCGCGCCGGGCACGGCGAGAAGGGGGAGATCGTCGTCGAACGCCCCTATCCGTACCTGTGCCGCACCATCTGGGGCGACGTGGCCAACTTCCGCGTGCAGGACGGGGCGGTGGACCGCCGCTGGAAGGGCGACATCGCCCGCTACGCACGTACGTACTGGACGCGCTGGCAGGGGACGCTCGCCTACACGCAGGGCGACTTCGCCGTTCGGTACGCCGACGGTTCCTTCTCGCTGCACGGGCGCAGCGACGACGTGATCAACGTCTCCGGGCACCGCCTGGGGACGGAGGAGATCGAGGGGGCCATCCTGCGCGACAAGCAGCTGCGCAAGGATTCGCCGTTGGGGAACGTGATCGTGGTGGGCGCACCGCATCGCGAGAAGGGGCTCACGCCGCTGGCCTTCGTGACGCTGGTGCCGGGGCGCACGCTGGGGAGCGATGACCGGCAGCGGCTCGCCGAGCTAGTGCGGCAGGAGAAGGGGATCGTGGCGGTGCCGTCGGACTTCATCGTCGTCCCCGCCTTTCCCGAGACGCGCAGCGGGAAGTACGTGCGGCGCATGGTGCGCGCACTTGTGGAAGGGGGCGACCTGGGTGACGCGTCCACGCTGCGCAACCCGGAGTCGCTCGACGGGCTGCGGCGCGCCATCGCCGAGTGGAACGACCGGCAGCGGGTGGAAGAATCGCAGCGGCTGTTCGAGGCGACGCGCTACTTCCGCGTGAGGCACTCGCCGCTCCGTGATGGACGGCTCGTGTCGGTGGTGACGGTGCACAATCCGCCCGTGAACGCCCTCAACGAGCGCGCGCTGGACGAGCTGGTGACGATCGTCGAGCACCTCACGCGCCGCGACGACGTGGCGGGTATCGTCTTCACCGGCCACGGCCCGTCGACCTTCGTCGCGGGCGCCGACATCCGCCAGCTGCTCGAGGACGTGCACACGCTGGACGAGGCGCTCCCGCTTCCCAACAACGCGCACCTGGCCTTCCGGATGATCGAGGCCAGCCCCAAGCCGTGCATTGCCGCAATCAACGGTGTCGCCCTGGGGGGCGGCATGGAGTTCGCCCTGGCCTGCCACTACCGCATCGCCGAACCGGCGGCGGTGCTGGGGCAGCCGGAGATTCGCCTCAACCTCCTCCCCGGCTACGGCGGCACGCAGCGGCTGCCGCGCCTGCTGGCCGATCGCGACGGGTCGGATGGCCTGGTGCGCGCGCTGGAAGTGATCGCCGGAGGGCGCACGATGGCCGCCGACGAGGCGCTGCGCGACGGTATCGTGGACGAGGTGAGCGAGGCAGCTGACGGCGCCGTGGCGGCTGCATCGGCGCGGCTGCGCGACTTTGCCGAGGGCCGCGGCCTGCTGGTGGCGCGCTTCGCCGAGCGTCGTTCGGCGCGGCGGCGATGGGAGCAGCCGGGCACGATCGACCTGGCGGCGGTGCTGCGACACCCCGAGGTGGAGCGTCTCGCCCGGCAGGCGCAACTGGCGGGGCGCACGACGGCGCTGGAGCGGCTGCTGGATGCGGTGTCCACCGGGTGGCGCGACGGGATCGAGGGTGGTCTCCGCCGGGAGGCGGCGCTCTTTGCCCAGGCGGTGGTGGATCCGCAGGGGGGCAAGGCGGGAATCCGCGCCTTCATCGATCGCAAGAGCGCGCCCCTCCCCACGCGCCGGCATGGTCTCCCACCCCGCGGGCAGTGGGAGGCCCTGGAGGCGTCCGGCGACCTTCTCCCGTTAGGCACCCCCTTCTGGCCCGGCTTCACCCCCATTCCGCGCTGGCAGTATGCGCACGCGGTGCTGCGTGATCCCGAGACGGGTGCGCCGGGGCACGGGCTCCCGAAGGACGCCGAGCGGTTGGCGGTGGTGCCGGTGTCGACGCCGGGGCCCAACGAGGCGCTCGTCTACGTGCTGGCGAGCGAGGTGAACTTCAACGACATCTGGGCCATCACCGGGATCCCCGTGTCGCCGTTCGACAACCACGACCTGGACTACCAGGTGACCGGGTCGGGCGGCGTGGGACTGGTGGCGGCGATGGGGAGCGAAGTGCGGCGCGAGGGACGGCTCGCCATCGGTGACCTGGTGACGATCTACTCCGGGACGAGCGACCTGCTCTCGCCCATGGCCGCGCGCGACCCGATGTACGCAGGCTTCGCCATCCAGGGCTACGAGACCGACACCGGGAGCCACCAGCAGTTCCTGGTCACGCAGGGGCCGCAGCTGCACCCCGTGCCGGCCGACCTGTCGCTCGAGGCCGCGGGCTCGTACGTGCTCAACCTGGGGACGATCGTGCGGGCGCTGTTCACCACGCTCCAGGTGCAACCCGGCCGCACGCTGTTCGTGGAAGGGGCGGCCACGGGGACCGGGCACGAGGCGCTCAAGGCGGCGGTGCGCGCCGGGCTGCGCGTGAGCGGGCTCGTGTCGTCCGACGAGCGCGTGCGCGCGGTGGAGCGCGAGCGGGCGCACGCGATCAATCGCAAGGCGGCGCCGCTGGCGGGGATCTGGACGCGCGTGCCGGCGGGGCCGGCGGAGATCGCGGCGTGGGAGGCGCAGGGCGAACCGCTCCTGCAGGCCATGCGACAGGCGCACGGCGGCCGACTGGCCGACTATGTCGTCTCCCATGCCGGCGAGACGTCGTTCCCGCGCTCCTTCCAACTGTTGGAGCATGGCGGGACGCTCACCTTCTACGGGGCGTCGTCGGGCTACTACTTCGCCTTCGCCGGCAAGCCGGGATCGGCCGACGCGGCGTCCATGCTCGCGCGTGCCCGCCTGGGGGGTGGCGAGTCGGTGCTGGTCTACTACGGCGTGCACGACGCAAGCGCGCTGCTCGACGACGCCGGGGTGGAGGCGATCGAGGCGGCGCGTGCCGCCGGGGCGCGCATCGTGGTCGCCACGCGCACCGACGCCCAGCGCGAGTTCGTGCAGTCGCTGGGCTTTGGCGACCGCGTGCGTGGCGTGGTCTCCCTCGAGGAGTTGGAGCGTCGCGAGGGCGACGACTTCGAGTGGCCGGCGTCGCTCCCGGACTTCCCCGACCCGAAACGCGAGACGCCGGCGTTCAAGGATGCGGTGCGCGCCTTCCAGGAGCGCACGATCAAGCCGTTCGGCAATGCGATCGGGCGACTGCTGCGCGCCGGCGACAATCCGCGCGGTGCGCCCGACCTCATCGTCGAGCGCGCGGCGCACGACGCCCTGGGCGTCTCCACGTCGCTGGTGAAGCCGTTCACCGGTCGCGTGGCCTACTTCGAGGAGATGCGCGGCCGCCGCTACACGTTCTATGCGCCACAGGTCTGGATGCGGCAGCGCCGCATCCTCATGCCGTCGGCCACGATCGCCGGCACGCACCTGTGCAATGCGTACGAGGTCACGCGCATGAACGAGATGATCGCGGCGGGGCAGCTCGAGGTGACGCCGCCCACGCTCGTGCCGTGGGAGTCGCTCGCCGAGGCGCACCAGGCAATGTGGGACAACCGGCACGCCGGCGCGAACTACGTGGTGAACCACGCCCTTCCCGCGGGGCAGATCAAGGGCCGGGATGAACTCTTCGAGCGCTGGGCCGCGGCCCTGCCTGGAGGTGCGCAGCATGGCTGAACGTCGCTCCCGCGCCGCGTCCACGCGGGCGCCTCGTCCCGTCGCCCCACCTCGCGGCGCCGGGCGCCTGGAGGGGAAGGTCGTGCTGCTGACGGGCGCCGCCGGCAACATCGGCGAGACGATCTCGCGGCGCTGCCTGGAAGAAGGGGCGCTCCTCCTCATGTGCGGGCGCAATCGCGAGAAGCTCGAGACGGCCAGGCGCCGGTTGCTGGCCGCCACCA
>CAZVDJ010000133.1:0-8835 GCA_964626245.1 uncultured Gemmatimonadaceae bacterium | reverse complement strand
GGGGCGCCGCCCCACCACCACGCCCGGCTCCGTCTCCACCTCGCTGCCGCCCGGGAGAAAGGCACGGTGTGCCGCCTCGATGTTGCGTGCGGCGCGTTCCATCGCCGAGCGCACCGCCGGGTCGAGCGCGGCGAGCGCGGCGTCCCACGCCTCGCGCGGCACGTCCAGCCGCTTGAGCGAGACCTGGTCGTACTCGCGCGCCAGCGACTTGAGCACGTCGTCTCCCCCGTGCCGAACGGCATCGATGATCGCGGACACCGTGGTGGTCACGGCGTCGTCGGTGCCGGCGGTGCGGTCCAGCAGCGCCGAGCGCTCCGCCACGCCTAACGACGACAGCGCGCCGCGCGCGCGCAACTTGAGCGAACCGGACTTGGCGCTCACGGCATCAGCCTCTCGATGCGGGTCACCAGGATGCCCTCCGCACCCAACGCCTTGAGCGACGCGATGGTGCGATAGATGGTGGCGGCCGGGACCACGGCGTGCACCGCCACATGGCTCCCGCCATTCATGATGTCGATCACGGTCGGGCCGTTGAGCCCGGGAATGACTTCCTTCACCTGCGGCAGCGCCTGGCGCGGGACGTTGGCCATGAGGTACCGCTGGCCGCGCGCCCGCAGCACCGACTCCAGTGCCGATGTCAGCTCCGCCAGCGCCGCCCCCTTGTTCGCGTTGGCGGCCGCCGCGCCGGGTGCCGCAATCAGGCGCGCCGTCGACGTCATCACCGTCTCCACCTCTCGCAGCCCGTTCACCTTGAGCGTGGAGCCCGTAGACGTGAGATCCACCACCACGTCGGCAATCCCCAGATGCGGCGCGATCTCGGCGGCTCCGCTCACTGGCACCACTTCCACCGGCACCGACCTCTCGGCGAAGTACGCGCGTGTGATGCGCGGGAAGACAGTGGCCACACGGCTCCCGCCCGCCAGGTCGGCCACGGAGCGCACGGAAGACTCCTCGCGCACCGCCACCACCAGGCGGCACTTCCCAAAGCCCAGGTCGAGACGGGAATCGAGCGACCGCTCCGACTCGCACACCAGGTCCCACCCGGTCACGCCGGCGTCGGCGGCGCCGTCGGCCACGAATTCGGCGATGTCCTGCGCGCGTACGAACAGCGCCTCGAACTCCCCACCAAGGGAAGCCGTCAGCGCCCGGTCACCCTGGGCGCGAACCTCCAGTCCGGCGTCCCGGAACAGTTCGCGCGCCTCTTCGGCGAGCCGCCCCTTGTTGGGCAAGGCGATCTTGAGCATGGAGCGAAGGAAAGGTCGGAAAAAAAAGAAAGGGCCCGTCCGCAGGTGGACGGGCCCGGCGCTCGATCGTGCGCCGCTGGCTCCCTACCGCCAACTACCGCACGCGAATGTCGCCCAGACCCGTCGGGGTATGGCCGTGATGCGCGTGATGGTGGTGGGCGGGGACGCAACGCATGGCGCAGAACGTAGCCGAGGAGGGAAGGATGGTCAACTCGCCGCCGTTCCGTAGCTTGAGCGGTGGCGTCGTGCGACCCCCACGCGTCGTACGGCTGATCGTCCTCCAGTCGCTCACCTCCGCCTTCCCCAGTCGCATCGCCATGCGCTCTGCCCGTTCCGCGATTGCCGCGCTTTCCGCCTTCCTCCTCATCGCTGCCGTCGCCGCCTGCGGTGGTGGAGAGTCGGCAGTTTCCGACTCTGCGGCAGCCAGCGGGCCGGCCGCCACGGACGGTGCCGCCACGCGGGCCCAGGCGACGTCGAGCCAGGCAGCGGCACCTGAACCCGGCGCCGGCGCCATTCCTGGTTCCCCGGCCCCCATTGTCGGAAGCATCATCGAGGTCCACATGATCGGCGATGCACGAGGGTATCGCTTCGAGCCGGCGCAGATCACGGCCAAGCCAGGCGACGCCGTGAAGTTTGTGGTGGTCTCCGGCGGCCCACATGAGGTCTCGTTCGACCTGGCCGCAGTGCCGGAGGCGTCGCGCCAGCAACTGCAGTTCAACATGCCCAACTCCACCGACGGTCGTTCCCCGCTGCTCGTGGCGTCGCAGGAGGCGTACACCGTCTCGCTGGGCGGTCTGGCCGCGGGGGTCTATCCGTTCGTCTCCACGCCGCGGCTCCCGCAGGGGATGAAGGGCGAGATCCGGATCCAGTAGCCGGTCGCTCTCCGCGGCGCTGCAGCCCGGCCCGCGTCGGCGCCCCGGCACCACCCGATGGCTCATACCGGCACCTATTCGCGCGCGGCCCTCGCAACGCGGCGCTTCCGCTTCATTCCGCGCGCCGCGTGGATGGGGGCCCGTGCGCGCAACGTGTTGCAGCGCCCGTGGCGGCTTCTGGTGGTGTGGGGGGTGCTCTTCTCGGGCGTCCTGCTCGCGTATCTCTTCCTTCCGGCGGGGGCCCGGGGGGTGGCGCGCCTCATCCGGCAGGATGAAATCACCTGGCGAGACACCTCGGTGCTGGTCCTGCGACACGCGACCGCGCAGCGCGCGCTGTTGGCTGCCGACAACGCTGTGGCCCAGGCTCGGCGCTCAACTGCCGCATTGGTGGCGCAGGCCGCCGGAGTGGCGATGACCCCGGAGGAAGGGGCCCGACGCGCCGCAATCGGGCGGGAGGCTGCCGAACTGTCGCGCCTGATCCAGCGGGCAGAAGGCGCGCCTCTTCCCGAGTCGTTCCGGGCTCTGGCGGCCGCCCCGGTGTTGCGCGACGACGCCCGCGTGCGCGCCCTGGCCGACTCGGTGGAGATGATCGACCGTGAGCGAGACGACCTGGGTGCCGGGGCCACCGTCGACCCCGTTTTCGTCGCCCTCACGACACAGCTCAACGAAACCGGGCGCCGCATCGTCGACCTCGCCCAGGCTAGGCTCAACGTCCTGCGGCGCGAAGGCCAGGCCGCCCCGTCCGATCCCATCGGCGCGGTCATCGATTCGCTGCGCGCCGGGGCGACCGGCGATTCGCTCGCGGACTTTGCCCTCCCCGACTCGCTCCCCGTGGTGCAGGCGAGGCGACGCGCGCTGGCCAACTTCGAGAGCGCCCAGCGGTCGCTGCAGTCGGCGCGGGCGGCCAACGCCGCCGCCGACTCGGCCATGGCCCGCGAACGGGCGCGACTGCAGCTGGCGCCCATTCCGGTGCTCGCCATCGGGGCCGGCGTCATCGCGCTCGCCGTTGCCTTTGCCCTGGCGCTCCTTGACGAGATGCGAAGCCCGCGGGTGGCCGACGCCGCGGAGGCGGAGCGCCTCACCGACCTGCGCGTGCTCGGCGTGGCCAGGATTCGCCCCATTCCCGCCGACCGGGCGCGACGCGCGGCAGACCGTCAGTTGCCCACCACGCTGGACCCCACCTTCGACGCGTATCGCGTCCTCAGCTGGCATCTCACCTCGCAGTGGCCGCGCGACGGCATCGTGACGGTGACCGGCGACAACGTGTTGGTGGCGGCGACGGTGGCCGCCAACCTGGCGGCGGTGCTTGCCAACGATGCCCGCGTCACGCTGCTGGTCGACGCCGAGTTGGAGAGCGAACCGGTGAGCGCGACGTTGGGACTGCCGCACTCGCCGGGGTTGGCGGCGGTGGTCGAGAATCGTCGCAAGTGGTCCGAGGCGCTCGTTCCGGTGGTGGTGGGACGGGGCCGCACGATGGACGTGCTTCCCGCAGGCGGTCGACAACGGCCGCTGGGGCCCGCTGAGTCCCAGGCGCTCGTCACCGAGGTGCAGCGCGCCTCGCGCCGGCACGACGCGACGATCGTGGTGACGGGCCTGGCCGGGGCCAGGCGATTCCGTGCTGGCGACGATGTGATTGTCTGCGCGACGCAGACGCGCACGCGCCTGGCGACGCTGGCGCGCACCGTGGCGTCACTCGCTGATGGCGGCGCGCGCGTGCGCGGCGTCGTGCTGTGGGACGGGCCGCTTCCTCGCATCGCCTCCGACGCCCGGATAGCTTTCCGCCCCCCGCTCCCAGCCGTCCCGGTCGCTCGAGCATGACAGTCACGGGTTACTCCGACCGCATCAACCACGCCTTGGCCTTCGCCGCCAAGCATCACGACCAGCAGGTGCGAAAGGGGACGCGGCTGCCGTACCTCACGCACCCGGCCAACGTCGCGATCATCCTCACGCGCTACGGCCAGGATGACGACACGGTGCTGGCAGGGATCCTCCATGACGTCATCGAGGACACGGTGCGGGCGGCGTACTTGCGGGAGATGCTGGAGCAGCGCATCCGCGAGAAGTTCGGCGACGTGGTGCTGGAGACGGTGCTGCAGGTGACGCACCGCCAGACGGACGATGACGGGGTCGAGCTCTCGCCCGCCGATCGCAAGGCCGACTACCTGGCGCGCCTGGCGCGGGCGACCGTGCGGGCGCGCTGGGTGTGTGCGGCTGACAAACTGCACAATGCGGCTACGCTGGTGGCCGACCTGCGACGCACGGTGGAGCCCGACACGGTCTGGGGACGGTTCAAGGGCGGCCGGGAAGGGACGGTGCGCTGGTACCGCGACGTGCACGACCGCCTGGTGTCGTTAGGCTTCGACGCGCCGATCATGCGCGAGCTGGACCTCGTGGTGGGCGAGCTCGAGACGCTGGCGCGCGGCTAGCGATCTCGGCCGCGAGGCAGGACGGCGCCGTCCGGAGTTCCACGCCCGGGCGTCTTGTGGAGCCCCCCCTGGTGCGGCGTAAGATAGGGTCCGGTCGTAGTTGGGCTGTGGGTCGCTACCGGTTCACTCCGTCACACCGGAGGTAGGCCATGCGCTCGCGCTGCACGCTCGTTCGACACCTCGCGGGATCGCTCCTCGCTCCACTCCTCGTTTCGGCCTGCGCCGACCTGCCCAGCGGGGCCGATCATGCGGCGCTGCACGTGGGCGCCGCGAGCAGGGCGAATGCCGAGGCATCACCTAACCTGCTGAAGTCGGTGCGCGCCGCGACGGCGCGCTTCAGCAGCACCGCGCAGGCGCGCAAGGCGGGCTACCTTCCCGATCCCACCTGTGTCGCGGTCCCCTCGCTCGGCGGCATGGGACACCACTGGGACAACCCGGCGCTGGTGGATCCGGTCTTCGACCCGCTGCACCCCGAAGTCGTGCTCTACTCGCGCGAGAGCGGCGACAACGTGAAGCTCGTGGCGGTCGAGTACATCGTGATCGACGTTGGGCAGGCGGCGCCCACCTTCGACGGCCATCCGTTCGACGTCGGCGGGACGCCGGTCCCCGTTCCGCACTGGAGCCTGCACGTCTGGGTGCATCAGCAGAACCCGAACGGCGTCTTTTCCCCGTTCAATCCCACCGTGACCTGCCCCTCGTAGGAGACCGACACGCCAGAACGAAACGGCCCGGCCGGGGAGCTCTCCCCCGCCGGGCCGCAGCTGTTCCGGCACGCGCCTGGCGCCCTCCAACTCGCTCTCCCGTACTAGACCCCCACTCCCGTCTCCCGTCTCCCGTCTCCCGTCTGCATCGCGTACCTCGTCGCCACGTACTCCTCGAGAATCACCAGGAACTCCTCGACGATCCGGTCGCCCTTGAGCGTCGTCATCAGCTTGCCGTCCACGTAGACCGGGGCCTTGGGCTCCTCGAACGTTCCCGGCAGCGAGATCCCGATGTTGGCGTGCTTCGACTCGCCGGGGCCGTTCACCACGCACCCCATCACCGCCACCTTCATCTCCTCCACCCCGGGGCGCGTGGCGCGCCACACCGGCATCTGCTCGCGCAGGTAGCCCTGGATGTCCTGCGCCATGTGCTGGAAGAAGGTGCTCGTGGTGCGCCCGCACCCGGGGCACGCCGTCACCTGCGGCGTGAACGAGCGCAGCCCCAGCGACTGCAGGATCTGCTGCGCCACCTGCACCTCCTCGGTGCGGTCGCCGTTTGGCTTGGGGGTGAGCGAGACGCGGATGGTGTCGCCGATCCCCTCGGCCAGCAGGATGGAAAGCCCCGCCGTGCTGGCGATGATCCCCTTGCTCCCCAGCCCCGCCTCGGTGAGCCCCAGGTGCAACGGGTAGTCGCAGCGCGCCGCCAGCCGGCGGTACGTCTCCACCAGGTCTTGCACCTGCGAGACCTTGGCCGAGATCACGATCTGGTCGTGGCGCAGCCCCACCTCCTCGGCCAGCGCCGCCGAGCGCAGCGCGCTCTCCAGCATGGCGTCGATGTAGACGTCACGCGCGTCGCGCGGCTCGGGGGCGGCCGCGTTGGCGTCCATCATCTGCGTGAGCAGGTCCTGGTCCAGCGACCCCCAGTTCACCCCGATGCGCACCGGCTTGTCGTTGGCGACGGCCACCTCCACGATGGCGCGGAAGTTCTCGTCGCGCCGCTTGCTCCCCACGTTGCCGGGGTTGATGCGGTACTTGGCCAGCGCCGCCGCGCACTGCGGGTACTTCGTCAGCAGCAAGTGGCCGTTGTAGTGGAAGTCGCCGACGATCGGCACCTGCACGCCAAGGTCGCCCAGCCGGTCGAGGAGCTCGGGGACGGCCCGTGCGGCCTCGTCGTTGTTCACGGTCACCCGCACGATCTGGGAACCGGCGCGCGCCAGCGCCGCCACCTGCTCGGCCGTCGAGGCGGCGTCGGCCGTGTCGGTGTTGGTCATCGACTGCACGACCACCGGATGCGGGGCCCCCACCAGCACCCCGCCCACCGACGCCACCACGGTCTTCCTGCGCGCTGCAAACGTCACTCTGTCTCATCCTCCATGGGCCGCGGTAAGTTAAGGAGCGGCGACCCTCCCGTCTCCCGTCCCCCGTCTCCCGTCTCGCGCCATGTCCGATCCCGAGATTCCCGACCGCGGCTACAACACCAAGGACGTCGCCGAAATCCCGCCGCCGCCGAAGAAGAAGAGCTTCCTGCGCCGGCACTGGGGGAAGCTCACCCTCGCCGCAGTCGTCGGCATCCCGACCGCTGTCCAGCTGGCGCGATCGTATGCGGCACTCGCCTTCACCTATTCCTCAGGCGATCGCATCGGCTACGTGCAGAAGCTCTCGCGGAAGGGGTGGGTGTGCAAAACGTGGGAAGGCGAACTGCAGATCTCCAATATCCCGGGCAGCGCGCCGGTGCTCTTCCAGTTCACGGTGCGCAGCGACTCGGTGGCCCGGGCCATCCAGGCGGCCGAAGGGCGGCAGGTTTCGCTCTCCTACGAGGAGCACCCGGGCATCCCGCTCTCCTGCTTCGGCGACACGCCCTACTTCGTTACCGGCGTCCGAATGACCAATCCGCAGCCGGGATACCTGGGTCTCCCCCGACTACCGCCCCCGCCACTGCGGACAGCGCGGGCGCCGCCGGGGTGCGTCCGTCGGCCCCCAACGTGCCGTCGCCCGGCGTCACCCCGCCCCCCGGTCCACCGCGCTAACCCCGGATTTATCAACAGTTCAGCATTGTTCAGCTAGCCGGGCAGTCCTATATTCTGCCCGCTCGAACGCGCCCTGGGGCCTCTGGTTCGGGGGCGCGTTGCCGTTCCGGTGCGGATGGACGGCCTTCGTCGAGCGGAATGTCCGCTGTATGGCTTTTGCCTGGGTCGTCGCATTGCGCTTCCCGGCAAGCTTACCTCAGGAGTGCAGCATGCGTACGACCGGAAAGGTGAAGTGGTTCAACGACGCGAAGGGGTTCGGCTTCATCACCCCCGACAACGGCACCAAGGACTGTTTCGTGCACTACAGCTCGATCCAGGGTTCTGGCTTCAAGTCGCTCGCCGAGGGCGACGCCGTTGAGTTCGAGATCACCCAGGGGGAGAAGGGTCCCGCGGCCGAAGGGGTCGTCAAGATCGGCTGAGCGACGGCGAATCACCCAGCCTAACGGCAGGGCGAAGGCCAGCAGGGCGTCCCGGCAACGGGGCGCCCTGTGTCGTTTGGGGAGCGGCGCCCCCAGGGTCACGGTTGGCCCCGCATGCATTGCCGAGTCGGCCGCCGCACCGCATCGTGGAGGCCGCGTCCTCGCGCTGACCGGCCGAGCCGCGTTGCCCTCCTGCCTCACCCAGGGGCTCCCGTGACTCGCACCGTCGTGCTTGGCGCCATCCTGCTCGCCCCGCTTGGCTTGGTGGCCGCGGACGATCTCGTGCGTGGCGACGCGCAGGGGGTGGCCAGCTTTGCCACCGAACTTCACCCGGGACGGCGCCTGCGCTACGAGGGAAATGGCCAGCCGCAGCCGCCGTGGGTCATCGACTCCGTGCAGCGCGAGGTGGCGCACGCCGGCCGGCAGGGGTGCGTGCGCATCGTCCTTCGCACCCGAGGCGACTCCGCGGCGGCCGAGGCGCGGCTGCACTGTGTGGCCGGCGACACGCTCCTGGTCTGGAGTGCGCAGGGGGGACAGTTCCGGGCGCAGCGTCCGCTCACGCCGGGACGGCAGCTCACGGTTGGCGGCGCCAGCGGCACGTCGCAGGAGATCACGACGGGCGCGGTCGAAGTGGACACCATCGACGCGCACCGCGTCGTTGTGGTCCCGACGGTGCTGGTGACCCGCGGGGCCGATGGCCAGCCGCTGCGACGGCTCACGGAGCGCTACGCCCCCTCGCTGGCCACCGCCACGGCGGGAGTCTTCGAGACCGCGGATTCCACGGCCGCGAGCGGCTGGCGCGTGGTCCAGCGCTTTGCCCTCGTGGGGATCTCTCCCTAGGCCGCTCCAGCACGCGCGACGCCCGGCGGTCGTCGCATGGGGAAACGGTTCGTCACCCGCCGTGGACGGTTTGGCGCTTCTTACACACGCGCACCGTGCGCCGGGCATAGCGTGTGACGGGACCATCGTCGGCGCTGGCATCTCACGGCCGGCGCGGTCGCCCGACACCCCGACGGACCACTTTCCTTCTCCAGACACAGGCGCTCCATGCTTCCCCGCGCGCATCGCATCCTCGCCGCCGCCGCCCTGGTGGCGCTGGCCGCCGCACCGCTCAGCGCCACGGCCCTCGCCGCGCAGGGGACCGCC
>CAZVDJ010000132.1:0-8863 GCA_964626245.1 uncultured Gemmatimonadaceae bacterium | reverse complement strand
GGCGTCGCGGATGGGGATCTCGGCGACGATCGTGATGCCAGCCACGGCGGTGCCGTCCAAGGTGGCGGCGACGATCGGGTACGGGGGAACGGTGGTGCAGACCAACGCCGACCTGCTGGCCACCGCCCTCCAGCTGCAATCCGAGCGCGGGCTCACGCTCGTGCATCCATTCGATGACAGGCGCGTGATTGCCGGGCAGGGGACGGTGGGGCTGGAGATCCTGGTGCAGGTGCCCCAGGTGGACGTGGTGATCGTGGCGTGTGGCGGCGGAGGGCTCATTTCCGGTGTGGCCGCCGCCATCAAGCAGTCGCGCCCGGAGGTCCGCGTGATCGGGGTGGAACCGGCCGGCGCCGATGCCATGACGCGTTCGCTCGCCGCCGGCTCACCCCAGCGGCTTGCGACGCTGTCGACGATCGCTGACGGGCTCGCCGCCCCATTTGCCGGCACGCTGAACCTGGCGCACTGCGCGGCGTTCGTGGATGAGTGGCACGTGGTGAGCGACGACGAGATCGTCGCGGCGATGCGCGTGCTGATGGAGCGCGCCAAGCTCCTCCCCGAGCCGGCCGGGGCCGCAGCACTCGTCCCGCTGCTCACGCATCGGCTCACGCTATCGCCAGATGCAACGATCGTCCCCATCGTGTGCGGGGGGAACGTGGACCTGGCGCGCGTCGGAGAATTGCTGCGGGGCGAGCGTGTCGCGCCGACGCAGGACGCGACGCGCTGAGCCAGACGGCGCAGCGGGGGAAGTCGGGGAAGGGGGGAAGGGGGGAAGCGGTTCCGATCCTCGGATCGTCGTGTCGGGATGCGCCGCTCGTTCACTCCCGCGCATGCCTCGGTGCGCGCGAGGCGCCCATCATCACTCTTCGAGCCTCGCCGCGCAGTCCGGACAAATGCCGTGCGAGAAGCTCGCGTCGGAGCGCTGGGAAACGTACGTCTCCATGTTGAGCCAGTCGTCCTGCTCGTCGCGGATACGGTGACACCAGGCGCACATCGGCAGCAGCCCCGAGAGCGTCCGCCCCAGGCGACGCTCCATCTCGCGAAATCCATCGAGCAGCGTGGCGACTTCCCGCGGCGCAACGCGTGCCGGCGAGGGAAGCGCGGACGTGCCGGTCGTGAGAAACCCTCGGACTGCGTGCTCCAGGGCCTGCAACGGACGCGTGACGCGATCTGCCATCTGCCATGCGAGCAGCACGGACAGCACGAGCCCGAGCGTGAAGGCGAGGAGCATGGCGCGCAGGAAGTCCGTCGTCGTGCGCCGCACGTCTTCTCGCCGCTGCCGGACCACGACGTACCACCCCGGCACCTCGGCCGGGACCGCCGTCGCGATGAAGGCCTCGCCCCTGTCGTTGAACTGGTAGGTATTGTCGGACGCCGTCTGTCGCGCGGTGACGAGTGGTGACTCGCGAAGCGATTCGAGGACCTGGTACCCGGTGCCGCGAGAGGCGAAGATCACCCGGTCGTTCCGGTCGAGCAGGACGACGTCGGTGGGGATGAACTGAGGGGGCCCCTCGAGGCCGCGGAGCGTCGTCAGGTCCAGCGAGCCTTCAACGATCCCCAGCAGTCGCCCCGAGGTGCTCACCAGCGGCGCACTCAGCGCGACGATCGGATCCCGGCCGAAGCCGCGACCGAGGAAGACATCAGAGACGTTGGGGGCGCCGCTTCCCATCGTTGCCTGGAAGTACGGCCGGTCGGCGACCGACCGGCGCCCGTCAACGACCGGATTGCCTAACGCATCCGTCACCGGGGCGGCGGCGCGCACGACGCCGGCGCTGTCCGTCGCAATCATCGTGAGGAAGCCGGGATACACCTGGCGGGCCCTCATCAGCGCCGTCCCCAGCGCCGCGGGGTCGGGTGTCCCGGGAGCGTTGACACCCTGCGAAATGCTCGACACCGCGCGCAGGTGTTCGCCGATGAGCGGGTTGACGGCTCGCACCACGGCCGCGGCGAGCAGGCCCATGGATCGCCGCGCCCCGCGGTCTTCTCGCCGCGCGATCTGGCGCGCACCGATGAAGGCGATCGCGCTGAGCGGAAGGATCACCGCCACCGCGACAATGATCGCCAGCTGGAAGCGAAGCGGGGGGCCCGCACGCGGCTCGCGGACCATGGCTTCGGAACCCGAATCAGTCATGAAGGGCACGCACCGGAGTTCACCTGCTTCGCCAACGCGGTCGAAGGATCGCTCGAGCGTACGTTGCACCGCGAGTGGTCACCCGTCAGTAGCCTCCGACCACCTCCACAACGGTTGCATGTCGCGAACGCCCCGCGAACGCCCCGCGAACGCTCCGTCACCGCGACCCGGTCACGCGCGCCGAGCGCCGGGCCTCCACGCGCAGCGCCTCGATCGCGGTCGCATCGTACACGCGTCCGTTGGCCACCACCGCCCACACCCGCCGCACATTCGCGATGTCGGCGAACGGATCGCCGTCCAGGACGACCAGGTCGGCCACCTTCCCCGCCGCGACGCGTCCCAGCGAGTCGGCCGACAGGTAGCGCGCCGGCTCGGTGGTGACGGTGCGCAGCGCCTCGCGCGGGGAGAGTCCCGCGCGCACCAGGTAGGCCAGCTCGCCTGCGAGCGACGCCCCGGGACCACCCGTCGACAGCGGCGAATCGGTGCCGCCCAGGATCGGGACGCCGGCGCGGTGCAGCGCGCCCACCACGGCCAGCCGCCGCTCGAAGAGCCGTCCGCCAGCCGCAATAGCCGCTGGGGGCGGCTGCGGTGGCAGCTCCATCTCCATCGTCAGGCGGCGCATGAGCGCCTCGCCGTAGTACTGCGCCGTGCTGTCGCCGGGGAGAATGGTGGGCGCCAGCGTGGCCAGCAGTTGCTGCACGATGAGCGTCGGGGTCACCCAGCTGCGTTGGCGGGCGATGGCCGCGTATTCCGCCGCCTGCGACGTGGAGGTGCACTCGCCCATCACGAAGCGCTGCAGGGGAATGCCCCGCGCGATGACCGCCGAGTCGGCACTCGTGCACTCGTTCAGGAAGGCGTAGAGATGCTCCTGCGATCGCTGCCCCAGTTCGGCGGCCCGCCGCGGCGTGTTGGGAAGGGCAACGTGTCCCGCAAGGGCAATCCCGTGCCGGCGCGCCGCCAGTGCGGCCCCTCGATGTGCGGCCGGCGGGAGCCAGTTGTGCACCTTGATGAAATCCACGCCCATGGCCACGAGCGAATCGACGGCGCGCGCCGCAGACGCCGAATCGGTGGCCACGAAGTGCGGCATTCCCAGGGCCGGTGGGAGCGCGCGCCCGATCACGTACGGCCCCGATACCACCAGGCGCGGCCCGGCGAGCGTTCCCGCGCGCACGTCGCGCTGCATGGCGCGCAGGCGCTCCAGATTCCCGTTCATGTCGCGCACGCCGGTGACGCCCGCGGCAACGTACAGCCCCAGCAGGGGGCGCCCGCCGCTGATGTCGGTGTGCACGTGCATGTCCCACATGCCGGGGATGACGAACTTGCCGCGAGCATCGATCACCCGGGCCCCCGCCGGGATGCGCGCGGTGCGGGCATCGCTCACCGCCTCGATGCGCGTGCCACGCACCACCACCACCTGGTCGCGCCGCGGCGTGGGTGAGTCGGGATCCAGCACGGTCGCGTTGGAGATCACGACCAGCTGCAAGGCGAGCGCGGCGGATAACATGGGCGGACGGGGCCGAAGAGGTGGGTTCGCGGAAGGCGCACGCTGTCACGCGCCGGCGGGTGCCGCAAGGGACCGGGACCGGCGCCGCCCCCTTCGACGCCTACTCCACCAGCAACACCAGCGTCCCGGTCGCGCCGTGCGCCCCGATCACGAGGGATTGCTCGATGTCGGCCGTCTTGGATGGACCGGCCAGGAAGAGACCGAATGGCTCGTCGGCGATGCGGAGCACCGCATAGGCCGCGTGCATGTCGGCGACGAGGGCGGCGCGCGAGAGGACGACGACGACGTGACGCGCCAGGACGAGCGCGGCGCGTTCGCCCAGCCGCGAGGCCGGAAGCCAGATGGCGCCACTCTCGGCGACTCCCAGCACCCCCTCGCACACCAGGACATCCAGGTCGTGCAGCGCATGGGGTGGCTGGGGGAGGCGCACATTCCCGGGCACCGCCGCAATGGTCGACAGCACCCTGGCCGGGCGTGGCGCCTCGTCGTCGGTGGCGCCCGTTGCTGCAAGCAGCGACGCGGTGCGCGACGCCAGCTGCGCGCGCGTGGTCTCTTCCACCTCGCACGCCGCCGCACGCGCCGCGCTCGTGAAGTTCGCCACGCACGCGTCGGGTGACGTCTGTCGCCAGGCACCGGTCGGCAGCGTGGGAAGCGGCGACGGATCGCGCCCACCGAACGTGAAACGGCGTGCCTCCCGCACGGCGCCCAGGATCGCGTCACGCGACTTCGCGCCGCCCACCCCGTGACTGGTCATGCGCCGCCACTCCCTCGTTGGCGGTACCAGTCGCGAAAGCTGCGCGCCGGAGGGTCGGGGAGTGCGTGGCCCGTTCCCCACGCGCCGGCCAGCCGGCGGGCGACGCCTCGAGGCACGTGCCGGAGCATGCGCAGGGCGCCGCGTGCGACCGCTCCCGCGAGCTGCAACCACTCGGCGTCACCCAGCACGACGCGCAGGGCGCGCATCACCCATCGCTTGCCGCGGGGGGCGTACCCGCCCCGTACCACCTGCGCGCGCCACGCCAGCAACTGCGCGTCCAGGTCCACCTGCACCGGGCAGACGGCACTGCACGAACCGCACAGGGTGCTGGCAAACGGGAGCGTCGCGTACTGCCGCAGGTCGCGGCCGGGGTTGAGCACCGCGCCAATGGGGCCGGGCACCGTGGAGCCGTAGCTGTACCCGCCGGAGCGGCGGTAGACGGGACAGGTATTGATGCATGCGGCACACCGGATGCACTTGAGCGACTGCCAGAAGTCGGCGCGCCCCAACTGCGCGCTGCGCCCGTGATCCACCAGGACCACGTGGAGCGCCTGCCCCGGCCTGGGGCCGTGCACGTGCGAGGCGTACACCGTGCTCGCCTGCCCCGTCGCGCTGCGTGCCAGGAGGCGCAGGAAGACCCCGAGGTCGGCCACGCGAGGGATGAGCTTCTCGATGCCCATGCAGGCGATGTGCACCGGCGCCAGCGCCATCCCCAGGTCGGCATTCCCCTCGTTCGTGCAGACGACCAGGCCGCCGGACTCGGCGATCGCGAAGTTCACGCCGGTGATGGCCGCGTCCGCGGACAGGAAGCGCTCGCGCAGGTGGGCGCGGGCCGCGCGCGTGAGGGCGTCGGGGTCACTCTCGCCTGCCGGCGTCCCCAGCTGCTCGTGAAAGGTCGTGCCGATCTCCTCCTTCCTGAGATGGATGGCCGGCATCACGATGTGGCTGGGCGGCTCGCCACGCAGCTGCACGATGCGCTCGCCCAGGTCGGTGTCCACCACCTCGATGCCGCGCGCCTCGAGGAACGGATTGAGCCCGCATTCCTCGGTGAGCATCGACTTGCTCTTCACCACACGGCGTGCGCCGCGCGCCGCCAGGATGCCGTGCACGATGGCGTTGTGCTCCTCGGCGTCGCGCGCCCAGTGTACGGTGATCCCGCGCGCGGTGGCCTGGCGCTCGAACTGCACCAGGTATTCATCCAACCGCGACAGGGTGTGCGTCTTGATGGCCGAAGCGAGAGAACGCAGTGCTTCCCATTCGGCGACCGCCGACGCCGCCCGGTCGCGCTTTTCGCGCACGAACCAGAGCGCGCCATCGTGCCAGGTGGTCCGTTCCTCGTTGGCGACGAAGTGCGCGGCGGCGCCGGCGTGGTCCACCGCCCCCCGCGCATCGAGCTGCGGCAGGGTGCGCACACGCCGGTGACGGGGGGCGTGCTCCCCGTCCGGTCGCGCGGGACGCGTCGCCGGCTCCTGCCCATGCGTCATGCGCGAGCCTCGCTGGCGGCCAACGTCGAATGGGCCGTTCCCGCCAGCACCTCCGCCACGTGCCAGAGCGGGAGCGCGGCACCCATCGTGGCAGCCACCCCCTGCAGGTGCATGCCGCACGACAGGTCGGTGCTGATGATGGCCTGCGCCCCCGCGCGTCGCATGTCGTCCAACCGGTCGCGCCCCATGCGGGCCGACAGGTGCGGTTCATCCACGCTGAACGAGCCGCCAAAGCCGCAACACTCGTCGGGGCGCTCGAGCGGCACCAGCGCCAGGCCGCCAACCGCTGAGAGCAGCTCGTGCACCAGCTGTGGCGCGTGCGTCCGCAGCTCGCTCGAGGCGCCGAGTCCCAGCCCGCGCAACGCGTGGCATCCGACGTGAAGGGCGGCGCGCACGGGACAGGAGGCGCCGAGCGCGCGCAGGCGTTCCGGCCCAACCACATCGTGCAGGAAGGCGCAGAACTCCACGACACGCGCGCCCAGCGACGCGCCGGCTGCGCCCGCACGGGCACCGTGCGCCTTCAGGTGCAATGTGCAGCTCCCGGAGAGTACCACTACGGGGACGCCGGCCGGCAGCTCGCCCGCCAGGCGCGCGAGTATCGCGTCGCCGTCGGCTACAAAGCCCGCGTTGGCCAGCGGCTGGCCGCAGCACGCCGCCCCGCCGGGAACGATCACCTCGAACCCCAGGCGCTCCAGCACCTGCAACGCGGCAACGGCCGCACGCGGGGCCAACTGGTCCACGAAGCAGGGGACAAAGAGCGCGACGCGCATGGCGCGGGAAGTTGCGACATGGCCCCCCTTGACGCCAATCGCACCGGCCGGAGCTTGCAGCGTCCTTCACGGAGCACCTCGATGCCGGACGCCACGCAGCCATCGCGATCCAACTGCTCGACGAACCCCCGCGGGTCGCTCCGCGTCGCCGGCCGATGGGTGGTACGCTCGGCAACGTTGCTGGCGGTGGCGGTGCCGGCATCGGCGCAGCCGGCCCTGACCGATTCGCTCGCGCGTCGCATCGACTCGGTCTTCAGTGCCATCGACCGGACCGCCTCGCCCGGGTGCGCCGTCGCCGTCTACCGCGACGGTTCCATCGCGTACGCCCGCGGCTACGGCATGGCCAACCTGGAGCACGGCATCGCCATCACGCCGCGCACCGTCTTCGACATCGGCTCCACCTCCAAGCAGTTCGCCGCCACGGCCATTGCCCTCCTGGCGCAGGACGGGAAGCTCTCCATCGACGACGACGTGCGGCGCTTCATCCCCGAGCTGCCCACGTACGAGCGCCCGGTCACGCTGCGCATGCTGCTCAACCACACGAGCGGCATTCGCGACTACCTCACCCTCTTCCGGTTGCGCGGGGTGCACTTTGACGGCGTGACCGGTGACGCCGAGGCGCTGGATGTCATCGTCAGGCAGCAGCGCACGAACTTCGTGCCGGGGAGCGAGTGGCTCTACTCCAACAGCGGCTACTTCCTGTTGTCGCAGGTGGTAAGGCGCGTCAGCGGGCAGACGATGGCGCAGTTCCTCGAATCACGCGTCTTTGCCCCGCTGGGCATGCAGGATACCCACATGCACGATGACCACACGCGCATCGTCCCGGCGCGCGCCACCGGCTACTCGCCGCGGCCTTCGGGCGGTTTTGCGGTCGACATGTCCGGCTTCGAGCAAACAGGCGACGGCGCCGTCTATACCACCGTGGAAGACCTGCTCCGCTGGGACCGCAACTTCTACGACCCCACGGTTGGCGGGCAGCGACTGCTGGACGACCTGCACACGCAGGGACGGCTGAACGACGGGACCGCGCTCGACTACGCGCTGGGGCTCTTCGTGCAGGAGTACCGTGGGCTGCGCAATGTTCGCCACGGCGGCGCGTGGGCCGGCTATCGCGCCGAGCTGTCTCGCTTCCCCACCGAACGCACCAGCGTCGCCGCCTTGTGCAACCTGGGGTCGCTCAACCCGTCGCGCCTTGCAGATCGCGTGGCCGACGTCGTGCTCGCAGGACGATTGGGGGCGGTGCGTCCCCCGGCGCCTCGCCCCGGCGCCGCCCCTCCGCCAGCCGCAACCACGCCCGTGACGCTGGACAGCGCCGCGCTCGCCGCCTTTGCCGGGCGCTACGACCTGCCGGAACTCGACGTGTCGTACCTCGTCACCGTGAACGCCGGCGCGCTCGCCGTGCAGCCGGCGGGAACGCCCCCCATCACCTTCCGCCCCGCCGGCGCGGACCTCTTCACCATGGATGAGGGGGTGCGCCTGACCTTCACGCGCGATCGCCGCGGCCGGGTGGCCGGCTTTGCCATCGACGCGGGGCGCGTGCGCGGCATCGCGGGCGTGAGGCGATGAACAGCAAAAGACGAGAAGACGAGAGGACGAGAGTTCAGCGCCGACTGCGCCCTTTCCACCCGCCGCTCTCCCACCTCGCGCTGGTGCCGCGGACGTCGACGTGGGCGAAGGGGCCGCTGGGGCCCATCGCCTGATAGGTCCCCAGGCCGCCGGCGAGGTCGGGGTAGCGCGCTTCCACCCGCGCGATGGCCGAGGAGATGGGGGCCGTGTCGCGCAGGTCGAGTCGGCCATCGCCATTGAGGTCGTCCATGCGGCCGTTGCGGTCGTGATCGATGATGATGTCGGCAGCGTCGCCAAACTGGTGGCGGCTGGCGCGCGCCATCCCCTCCCCCACCCCGCGATCGTTGTAGTACGGGGCGCGGAAGCCCGACAGCACCACCACGTGCCCAGCCGGGATCCCCTTGGACTCCAGCTCCGCGAGGACCAGCTCCAGCTTGTCGATGAGCTTCTCTTCCAGCACCACGTACTTGGGCCAGACGTCACGCTGGTCGTGCGTGACGAAGTCGCCCAGGGTGAAGTGCGCCGACAGCTGCAGGTCGACGTTGTCGCGCGTCACCTCCACAAAGCCGTCGGGATTGAAGTAGTTGCGCGACATGATCCAGCGCTCCGCCGGCCAGCGCCCCAGTCGGTACCCTCCGAGGTGCTCCCCCTTCTTGT
>CAZVDJ010000131.1:4367-8989 GCA_964626245.1 uncultured Gemmatimonadaceae bacterium | reverse complement strand
GCAGTGGCGGTGAACGGCGCGCCCGTCGTCGCGGCGCGCGACGCGGCCACCGTCCGCGTCCCGCTTCCGCCGGGCAGGCGTGATACGTTGCAGGTGACGGTGCGCGCCCGCGGCCTTCCCGCCGATGGGCTGATCCTCCGCCGCGACTCGGCGGGGACGGCAACCGCCTTCGCCGACCACTTTCCCGACCGCGCGCGCCACTGGCTCCCCACCGTCGATCACCCGTCGGACAAGGCGACGGTGGAGTGGACGGTGCGCGCCCCGGCCTCGCATCGCGTCGTGGCCAACGGCGAGTTGCAGGAGGAGACGCCGGTGCCCGCCAGCTCCGGGCACCCCGCCATGCTCCTCACGCGCTGGCGCAGCGCGCGGCCGCTCTACACGGCGGTGATGGTGATCGGGGTGGCCCCCTTTGCCCGCGTGGAGCTGGGCAATACCGCCTGCGGGCTGGGGGAGCTGCCCGGATGCGTGCCACAGAGCGTCTGGATCACCCCCGACGTGCGCGACTACGTCCCCGGGCCGTTCGCGCGGGCCGGCGAGATGGTTGCGCTCTTCGCACGCCTCGTCGCCCCCTTCCCGTACGAGAAGCTCGCCCACGTGCAGAGCAGCACGCGCTACGGGGGAATGGAGAACGCCTCGGCCATCTTCTACGCCGACAACATCTACCGGCGTCGCAGCATGTCGGAGGGGCTCATTGCCCACGAGACGGCGCACCAGTGGTTCGGTGACGCGGTGACCACGCGCGAGTGGCCCCACGTCTGGCTCTCCGAGGGATTCGCGACCTACTTCGCGGCGCTCTGGGCCGAGCACTCGCGCGGCGACACGGCGCTGGTCGCCGCGTTGCGCGCCATGCGACAGGACGTGCTCGACTCCCGCGTGACCTTCGCCAAGCCGGTCGTCGACGAGGCGCTGGCCGATCTCAAGGACGTGCTCAATTCCAACGTCTACGAAAAGGCAGGGTTCACCCTTCACATGCTGCGCCTGGAAGTCGGCGATTCGGCCTTCTTCCGCGCCATCCGCAGCTACTACGGAAAGCACCGCCACGCCAACGCGCTCACCGAGGACTTCCAGCGTGAGGTGGAGGCCACGGCGGGGCGGCCGCTGGATTGGTTCTTCGACCAGTGGCTGCGCCGCCCCGGGGTGGCCGAGCTGGCGGTGCGGTGGCAGTGGGACGCCGGGCAGCGGGCCCTGGTGCTCACGGTGTCGCAGGGGGCGCGCGTGGCGCCCTATCGCCTGTCGCTCGCGCTGGACGTGACCGACGCATCGGGACGCGTGCGACGGGTGCGCGCGCAGCTCCCGGCGGCGCGCGTGGCCACGGTCCCCATTCCGCTCGCGCTGGACGGGGCGCCGCGCGACGTGACGTTCGATCCCGATGCCTCGCTGCTGGGGACGATCAGCGTCACGAGGTGAGCGGCGGGCGGTGTCCGGTTAGCTTTCGGGCTCACCAGAACCACCCGCGGAGAACGCGCCCCACATGCGAATGCTCGTGCTTGGCGCCGGCCTGCAAGGGTCGGCGTGCGCCTTTGACCTGCTCCGGAATCCCGACGTCGAGCAGGTCCGCCTTGCCGACCTGAAGGTCGACGCCCTACCCACATTCCTGCAGCCCCACGTGGGGCCGCGCCTCGTCCCCACCGTGCTCGACGTGCGCGACCGCGACGCGGTCCTCGCCCAGATGCACGACTGCCGCGTGGTGATGAGCGCCATTCCCTACTACTTCAACGAGTCGCTCGCGGCGCTGGCGGTGGAAGCCGGTGCCCATTTCTGCGACCTGGGCGGCAACACCGAGATCGTCTTCAACCAGAAGCGCCTGCACGACCAGGCCGTCGCGCGCGGCGTCTCGGTCATCCCCGACTGCGGTGTGGCGCCGGGCATGGTCAACATCCTGGCGCAGTACGGCATCGAACAGTTGGACCAGGTGTCGTCGGTGAAGATCTTCGTGGGCGGCCTTCCGCAGTTCCCCGAGCCGCCGCTCAACTACCAGATCGTCTACTCGCTCGAAGGGGTCCTCGACTACTACACCACCCTCTCGTGGGTGGTGCGCGACGGAAAGCGCACGCAGGTGCGCGCCTTGAGCGAGGTGGAGCCGGTGGCCTTTCCGGAGCCGGTGGGTCAGCTGGAGGCCTTCCACACCGCGGGCGGACTGTCGACGATGGCGTTCCGCTACGAGGGGAAGATCCCCACGATGGAGTACAAGACGCTGCGCTACCCCGGGCACGCGCACCTCATGGAGGCCATCCGCGAGCTGGGCCTCCTGGACACGGCGCCGGTGGAGGTGAAGGGGGTGAAGGTGTCGCCGCGCGACGTGGCGGTGGCGGTGATGGGACCGCGCCTCACCAAGCGAAAGCCCGACCTGGTCGCCCTGCGCGTGACGGTGAACGGGACGAAGGACGGGGCGCCCGCCACGCGCGCCTGGCAGCTCGTGGACCGCTACGACGAGTCCAACGGCATCTCGGCGATGATGCGCACCACCGGCTACTCGCTCGCGATCACGGGGCTGTTCCAGGGGCGCGGCCGCATCGCCCCCGGGGTGCTCACGCCTGACGAGAGCATGCCGGCGGCCGACTACATCGCGGCGCTGGCCGAGCGCGGGGTGCGCATCGAGACGCAGCACCGTTAGGCGCCGTCCCGGGAAGGGCCCTGGTGCTTCAACGCCCCGCGACGCCTGGCGTCGCGGGGCGTTGCGGGGCGTTGCGGGGCGTTGCGTCTTCGCGGCCAGCCAGCCGATCAGCGCGACCAGCCTGCGAGCGTGGCCCCCATCGCATCGATCGTCTGGCGGGCATTCCAGCGATCGGTGCCATTGTACAGGAAGGAGAAGGCGAGCAGCTCGCCGTTCTGCGCGTGCACGTAGCCGCCCAGGGCGATCACCTCCGAGGTCGTCCCCGTCTTGGCGTGCAGGTTCCCCTGCGCCGGGGTGGCCGTCATGCGACGGCGCAGCATGTCGGTGCGTCCCGCCACCGGCAGCGACTGGTGGAACTCGTTCCCCCACGGGGCGCGATGCGCGTAGCCCAGGAGCTGCACCAGCGAGCGTGGCGTGATGCGATTGAGCGACGAGAGCCCGCTGCCATCCGCGGCGCTCACGGCCTCGGGGCGAACCCCCACCCGCTGCGACAGGAAGTCGCGCAGGAGGGCATTGGCGCGCTCGGCAGACCCCACGCCATCCGGCGCCCCCGGGCGCGCGGCGTCGCGGAAGAGCAGCTCGGCGATGTGGTTCACGCTCTCCCGGTTCATGTCGTTGGCCAGCGCCCAGAGCGGCGGTGAGCGGAAGAAGCCCACGCGCGGCGCCGCGACGGGGGCGGTGCCAAGCCGCAGCTCGCCCTCGACCGTGATCCCCTCGTGCTCCAGCGCGCGCCGGAACGCGCCGGCCGTGAAGATGGCGGGATCGTCGACCACGACCTGGTACGTGCGCGCACCGGCCTTCGACCCGATCGTCCCCTTGGTCACGATCGTGCCGTCGCTCGTGCGAGAGACCACCAGGCGCGCCGCGCGCGAACCGCCCACGGTGCGCGTGTGGTTCACGACCTTGTATGCCAGGGTCGCCGGCTGCAACGAGACGATCCCGGCGCCCCCCGACGAGCCGGGGGCGATGACGACGTTGAGCAGGTTCTCGTTGAGCGAGAGCGGCGAGACGCGCGAGGCGTACGAGTCGTGCAGGTAGCGCGACAGCCAGCCATCGGGAACGCGCTTGGCGTCGAAGGCGCTGGCATCCCCGATCACGTCGCCGGTCACGCGCTTGATCCCGGCGTCGGCCACCATTCGCGCCATCACGCGCATGGGGGCGTCAGGTCCCCCCGGCATGTAGCGCGGGGAGAGCGACGGGTCGCCGCCGCCCCGCAGGTAGAGCGACCCGCGCAGCGTGCCGTCCGCCTCCACGGCGCCGTCGCGCAGGATGTCGGTGGTAAGCTGGTGACTGGGGCCCAGGCGCTCGAAGGCGAGCGCCGTGGTGAAGAGCTTGAGCGTCGACGCGGGGAGCATCGGCGCGTCGCCGTTGCGCGAGAAGAGCGTGTCGCCGCGCGAGATGGACGTCACCAGGACCCCCCACGCTCCGTTCCGCGTGCGCGCGTTGAGCAGCGTGTGCAGGTCGGCGGCCAGCGCGATCTCGCCCCGCGGCGTGGTAGGCCGGAGCACCGGCACGGCGGCAACCGGCCGCCGCGCCGTACGGCTGGAGCGGCGGCGCACCGCGGCCGCGGGGGCCTTCTTCGCTCCCTTCCCGCCCCGCGCGGTGGAAGCCTTGCTCGTCGCGGCGGGCTTCTTCGGTGCCTTGCCGCTCGCGGCCGCATCCTTGCCGGTCCCGGCGGACGCTGCGCCGGCGGCCACGCCCGTCGTTGCGCCACCCGTGCCCTGCGCGGAGCCCTCGACGTGCGCGACGACGATGGTAGACGAGCGGGGGAGTCGCGCGGCGGCTCCTGCGGAGGCGCCGGCCGGGTCGGAGGCAGCGACGGTGGCAGCGGCGGAGGCAGCGGCGGAGGCGACGGCCGGGAGCGCGAGCATCGCGGCGAGTGGGGCCGTCCAGGCGGCCCGCCCCAACGAGGCGCAACGAGTCACGAGCCGTCCGAAGCCGCGCTGCATCATGTCGTGAAGTCCCTCTCCTGCCTCACGCACGCCGCCGTGCACGAGGGCCCTAGACC
>CAZVDJ010000131.1:392-4357 GCA_964626245.1 uncultured Gemmatimonadaceae bacterium | reverse complement strand
TGAAGAAGATCCGCCGCCGATGGAGCACGCCCAGGATCCCCGCCCACAGGAGGACGAAAGTGACGGCGAACAGCAACGATGCGTTGCGCGGCGCGAGCCATGACGCATACACCTGTTCGTAGATCACCCGCTGGATTGGAGCGCGCTCACCACCGGATGGGACGGTGATCACCGAATATATCAGCCGGGCCATCATTCCCGAACCCACGAAGGCAATCATGGGGTTCGTGCCGAACCACGTAAAGGGGCGCGTCCACCACGTTAGGCCTAACACGTCGATCAGCCAGGTGCACGTGGCCAGCGTGACCGCGGCCATGCCGCCGGTGAACAGGACGTAGGAGCTGGTCCACAGGTTCTTGTTGATGGGGAACGACCACCCCCACATGAGCCCCGCCACCATGCATAACGATCCCACGGCGAACAGCGCCACCAACCGCTCGGCGAGCGGACGGCTCGTCCCCAGCCACCGGCCGGCCAGCACTCCCAGCATCACCGTCCCCACCGCCGGCACGGTGGAGAGCAACCCCTCCGGGTCCCACGTGCGCGCCGATCGCCAGACGTGCGAACCAAAGACCGCGCGGTCGACCCACGCCGCGAGCGACGCCGACGGGTCGTCCAGGAGCAACGCCCCCATCCCCCGCCCGGGAACGGGGATCAGCGTCATGGCGAACCAGTAGCCGAAGAGGAGCACGGCCACGATCGCCACCTGCTGCTTGAGCGACGTGCGGACCGTGAGCAGCGCGCCGAAGAGGTACGCCACCCCGATGCGCTGCAGCACCCCCGGAAAGCGCATCTCCGTGATGCGCGTCAGCGGGACGTACGGGAAGGCGGCGAGCAGGAGGCCGAGCAGGACGATGAGGGACGCACGACGCACGACCTGCCGAACTATGACCCCGTCGCTGTCTCCTCGCGCGCGCCGCGCCTCGCGCGACAGGTGCGTCGTGATCCCAACGATGAAGAGGAAGAACGGGAAGATCAGGTCGGTCGGCGTCCATCCGTGCCAGGGAGCGTGGCCGAGCGGCGGGTAGATCGCCCCCCAGCTCCCCGGGTTGTTCACCAGGAGCATTCCCGCCACGGTGAGTCCACGAAAGACGTCCAGCGAGAGCAGGCGCTCGCGCGCGACCGCCGGGTGTGGAGGAGAGTCCATGCGGAGCGGAAGGATGTGGTCGAGGTCGCCTGCGTCCCGTGGAGGCCGGTAAGGGACGCTCGCGACAATCTCGGCGCAAGCTATCGCGCTCCTGCGACCCGGGTACTACCGTGTGGGAAGCGCGATGCCGCGCCGACCCGTCGTCGGGTGGCAGTCGACGGTACTCGGTCGCTCGTGAGGACGATCGGTTCGTCCCCTTCAAACGGGTGGGTGTCGGCTGCCCGGCAAGGCGAAGCGCGCGATCGCGTCTGCGTGCAGCATATCGACCGCTCGCGATGGCCGTTGCCGCCTGGCGGGGTGAGGGCACCCCCGGCCATCGCGCAGCGTTCGATCATCGGCGGGGGTCATCGTCCGGATAGTCCGTCGTTCATGGATCGTCGCTCACAGGTCGTCGCTCTTCGTTCATCGCTCGTCGTACGTCCAACCCGCGGAGGTCTCGTCATGGAGCAGGGACGCATACGTCGCGAGGGAATCGTCGTCGGGATCATCGGCGCCACGGCCGTCGTGATCTGGTTCTTCGTCGTCGACCTGGTCGCCGGCCACATGCTCTTCACGCCGTACGCGCTGGGCTCGGTGCTGCAGGGCTTCTTCGGGGTGCAGACGCCGGCGTCCATTCCCGCGACGATCATGATGTACACGATCTTCCACTACCTGGCCTTCATGGGGGTCGGGATCGTCTTCGCCGCCATCTTCAACGCCGCGGAGCGTGAGCCGTCGGTGCTGGCGGGCTTCGTCATCCTCTTCGTCGGCCTCGAGATCATCTGCCTCGGCCTGACGGTGATGGTGCAGGAGTCGTCGGCGTTGCGGCAGATCGCGTGGTACCAGATCGGCGCCGCCAACCTCGTGGCGACGCTCGCCATGGGGACGTACCTGGTGCGTCGCCACCGCAAGGTGATGTCGCGCGTGGGGATGGCCCTGGGCGGCATCTGACCGGCGCGCGGCGCGCCCGCGACGGGCGACGCCGGACCAGCGGAAAAAAGCAGCGGGCGGCCCCGGTCTGGAGCCGCCCGCTCTTTCGTTCGTGCCGCAAGGTTCGATGCCGGCGCTGCACGCACCCGATCGCAGCTGGTGGCCGTCAGGCCGGGCCGCCCCCTGCAAGGCGGATCGCCAGCTTGGAGAAGAGGAAGAGCAATCCGATGATCGTGAGCACCGCGACCACGAGCGGGCCGGTGAAGAGCGCCCGGAAGAGCTTGTGGTCGTACTTGAGGTGCATGTAGTACATCACGACGATCGCGAACTTCACCGCCGACATGATGAGCAGTCCCGGCACGAAGGCCGGGGACGCCACCAGCTCGGGGATGTAGTAGACCCACACCTCCACGACGGTGATGACGAAGAGGATGAGGGCCACCCACTTGTACTCCTTCCACGTCGGGTGGTAGTGCTCGGCGTGTTGGTTGTCGTGCGCCATGGGAGGGGGCTCAGTCCGGAATGAGGTAGAGGAGGGTGAAGATCGCGATCCACACCACGTCGACGAAGTGCCAGTACAGCGCGGCGATGTCCACGTTCAGCGCGTCCGACGGCTGCAACCCGCGCTTGTAGTCGATGGCCAGCAGCGTCCCCAGCCAGATCACGCCGGCGGTGACGTGGGCGCCATGGAAGCCGGTGAGCGTGAAGAACGACGAGCCAAACAAGTTGCGGCGGATCGTGAGCCCCTCGTGCACGAACGAGGTGAACTCGTAGGCCTGGAAGCCCAGGAAGGTCGCGCCCAGGATGCACGTCATCCAGAGCCAGAGCTTGGATGAGGTGAGCGCCCGGTCCCAGGCGCCGGCCCCGGGTGGCAGCGGCTTCCCGCGGTTCTCGACCGCCGAGAGCGCGAGCACCATCGCCAGCGACGACATCAGGAGGACGAAGGTGGAGGCCGAGGTGACCGGGATGTTGAGGATGGCCGGGAAGACCTTGCCTGACGACGGGTCGGTCCACGCCGAGTGCGGCATGGGCCCCACGATACTCTTCCCCTTGTAGATCAGGTACGTGGAGATGAGCGAGGCAAAGAGCATGCACTCGGACCCGATGAACGCCCAGATGGCGATCTTCCGGTTGTCGAGACCGGTGGTGGTGTAATGGTGGCCGTGGCCGTGTGCTTCAGCGGTGGCGGACATGTCTCAAGGGCAGAAGACGAGAAGACGAGAAGACGGGAGGACGAGAGGGGGGCGACCCGGGGACTAGTGGTGTTCCTCGAGCGGCGTGAGGAGCCACGCGTACAGGAAGCCGATCCACATCGCCGCGCCGCCGAACATCAGCGTGTAGGCCGGGATCTTCATCCCCTTCGGCAGGAAGAGGAGCCCCGAGAACATCAGCACGATGCCGACGGCGACCCAGAAGGGCTTGATCGTCGGCGAGGGCATGGGGATTCCCATCTCCTTGGCCGTCTTGCGTTCCGTCTCGATGTGCATGGGCGACATGTCGTGTTCACCCGTCTGCTTCGTCGCCTCCTCCCACCCGGTCTGGGTGTGCGGGATCTCCGACGTGCGCTCCGGGTGGGTCAGGTCCCACAACGGATAGCGCGACGACACCATCGGGATCTTGGCGAAGTTGTACTCGGGGGGCGGCGACGGGATCGACCACTCCAGCGTGGCGGCATCCCACGGGTTGGGGCCGCACACCTCACCCGACTTCTTGGACTTGAAGAAGTTGTAGATGAAGAGCAGCGTGGCCGGCGCCAGCAGGAAGGCGCCCACCGTCGACATCAGGTTGAACAGCTCCCACCCCTGCCCGGCATCGTACGTGTAGATGCGCCGCGGCATCCCCAGCATCCCCGAGAAGTGCATGGGGAAGAAGGTGAGGTTCATCGCGATGAAGTTGAGCCAGAAGTGCC
>CAZVDJ010000131.1:0-382 GCA_964626245.1 uncultured Gemmatimonadaceae bacterium | reverse complement strand
CGCGTCACCATCTCCCGCGCCTCCGACGGCGCCCAGGTGCCGAGCGTCTCGTCCATCTTCCGCCCGTACATCTTGGGGAAGTAGTGGTAGATGCCGGCAAAGATCCCCATGATCGCGCCGCCGAACAGCACGTAGTGGAAGTGCGCGACGATGTAGTAGGTATCGGTCTGCTGCAGGTCCGAGGGCGGCGAGGAGTGCGTGATCCCCGAGATGCCGCCGATGGTGAACATCGCGATCAGGGCGATGGCGAACTTCATCGCCGCGGTGAAGCGGATCGACCCGCCCCACATGGTGAAGATCCAGTT
Source organism: uncultured Gemmatimonadaceae bacterium (assembly GCA_964626245.1). GTDB lineage: Bacteria > Gemmatimonadota > Gemmatimonadetes > Gemmatimonadales > Gemmatimonadaceae > SCN-70-22. The sequence goes on along the minus strand of CAZVDJ010000131.1, from coordinate 77 downwards.
GAAGATCTTCACCCCCGTCGGGATGGCGATGAGCATCGTGGTGAGGCCGAACACGGTGTCGGCGATGGGGCCCATCC
>CAZVDJ010000130.1:0-9038 GCA_964626245.1 uncultured Gemmatimonadaceae bacterium | reverse complement strand
GCCGGAAGCCGTAGCGCAGCCGCGCCAATCGCGCCAGGTAGTCGATCTCCGCACGGCGCGCCGTCAGCTGCTCCGGGAGGAAGTTGGCGATGGTCGGCTGCATTCCCCACACGAACATGCGCGCCTGCTCCAGCAGGTACTGCTGCCGGTACTTGACGTCGAGCAGGGTGAGCGCGTTGGCCGGGCGCGACTCGGCGGGCCAGAGCTCGTCGTACGGCGGCCAGGTGAGCGAGCCGTACGTCCCGTACGTGACCGCGTACGGATGGTACACCGCCTGGAAGAGCGGCAACGGCTCCCACCCGCTGGCCGGATCGATGTAGCGCTCCTGGCTCACCTGCAGCGTGAGGAATGCGTCCAGGTCCGGCAGCCAGCTCTCGCCCCCGCCTTCGCCCGCGTACGCGGTGGGACGCCCCTTCGCCCGGCGCCGCAGGTCCCTGGCCAACTCGCGAAAGCCATCCATCCAGTAGTGCCCGCCCCCCACGGGGTGCCCGTGGTCGGCGCTCCAGCAGGCCAGGCTCAGCACCGCCTGGTCCATGTAGATCCCGTCGATCCCGTAGTCGTGGATCACCGTGTCGGCGATTCCCGCGTACTTGTCGCGCCAGAACTTCGTGGAGATGTCCATGGGCGCGCACGGAATGGGATTGAAGACGTTGTACGTCTCCTTGCGCACCGTCCCGTCGCGCTCGCGCACCGCCCAGCGCTCGGCGTTCTCGCGCGTCCAGCTCGGCGTCTCCACGCACCACAGCCGCTGGTTCATGTAGACGATGGCGTGCAACCCCGCCTGGTGCGCGCGCGCCACCGCCCGCGTGAACGGGACTGCCCCTTCACGCGGCGGCAGGTAGTCGGGGAACGACGTGTCGTACGGCCCCGCGTGCCACCAGTGCCAGAAGACGCTCACCGGGAGCTTGACGTCGGCCTGGAGCGCCTCCGCCGGCTGCAACACCGCGTCACTGCGCCCGCGGTTCCACACCCAGATCCCGGTGTCGCGGATCCAGCGCGGCGAGCCGCCGGTAGCGTAGCGGCTGGTGCGCGCCCAGTACTGGCGCGTTCCCCACGCGCGGTACCGCTCGGCGGCGGCAAACCAGTCGCCCGACAGCACCCCGATGATGGCCGAGTAGGCCGGGGCGTAGCGCGCGTTGCGCCCGGGGTTGGAGGGGGCGTGCACCACCTCGTACCCCGCGGTGCTGTCGGCATCGCCCCACAACGCAAAGAGCTTGCGATACGCCAGCGTGTCGTCGGCCGCCAGGTACAACCCGCCGCGCCCCGCGCCGGTGAAGGCGATGGCCTGCAGCGAGAGTTGCCCGGGGTACGTCCACTCCAGCCGCCGCCCCTTCCCCTCCGGCCCGGCCAGCAGGCGCCGCGGCTCGCGCGTGAACTGCCCCATCCACTGCGGCACCGCCAGCTCCTCGCGCACCCCAAGCCGCCCGATCCCCGTCACGCGGGGAAAGCGCACCGCCTCCACGGCGAGCCCGCCGATCCCCTCGAGCGAGATTCGCCACGCCGTTGTCGTATCGCGCCGCGCGCTCACGGTCGCCGTGACCCGCAGCGACTCGTGCCCGGGAAAGCGATCCCAGGTGAGCACCAGTCCCTGCGCCGGCGTGCGCCTCCATTGGAAGCGCCCCGCCTGCGACGCGTGGATGTGCGCCGGAGAGGTGCCGGGCGACATCTCCACGCTCCAGAGCCCGACGGAGTCCGTCGCGCGCCCCGCCAGCTGCCACCCGCTCCCGTCGCGCAGCGACTCCAGGTGCCCGTCGGCCGCCGAGAGGCGAAGGTGCATCCCCGCCAGCCGCAGCTCGGGCGCGTCGGTGCGCGGTAAAGGTCGCTGGCCCTGGGCGTGGGCAATGCTCGCGGGCGAGCCCATCATGAAGAACGAGACGACGATCGTCCACAGCAGAAGGCGGCGTGGGACGATTGCTCGTGGAACGGAGGGCATGGTGAGAACGCGGTCGGAGTCAGTGGCGGGTGCTGTGACCCTTACGCGCTGGCGCCGGTGTTCGTGGCGCGCTCGGAGGAACTGCGGTTTCACTCGAAGCCGCGAAGGGACCTGAAAGGAGGACCTCTCCGCCGGCTTTTCTTCGCACCTTCGCGGCTTCGCGAGCAACGCGCTTGCCGCTGTCCTCCCCTCACTCCCCCCGCACCACCACCGCCGGCTCCACGCGCGACGCCCGCCAGGCCGGGATGTACGACGACAGCAACGCCATCGCCGCCACCACCAGCAGTGCCCCACCGTACGCAAGCGCATCCGTCGGCGACACGCCCACGAGCACGCTCGCCATGGCCCGCGTGAGCACCAGCGCCAGCACTCCGCCCAGCACCAGCCCCGCCGCCACCAACCCCGCGCTGTGGCGCAGCACGGTTCGGATCATCGCCCCGGCCTGCGCCCCCAGCGCCATCCGGATGCCGAACTCCTTCCCCCGCTGCGCCACCGAGTACGACAGCACGCCGTACAGCCCAACGATCGTCTGCAACAGCCCCAGCAACCCGATCGCCGTGGCCAGCGTGGCGCCGATGTTCACGAAGAACAGCGCGATCCCCTGGTCCAAGTGGTCGGCCATCGTGCGCACGCCATACACCAGGATCCTGGGATCCACCGACGACACCGCCGCCCGCAGGTCGCCCGCCAGCGCCGACGGGTCGATGCCGCGCCCCTTGGTGGCCACGTACGTGTGGTGCGACGGGTGCTGCCGCAGCGGGACGAAGATCATCGGCCGCGGTTGCTCGCCAATCATGATCACGTTGGCGTTGTCGACGACGCCCACCACCTCCACCAGCGGTCCGCCCTTGGCGAACCGGAGGCGCGCACCCACCGCCTCGCGCGCAGGCCAGAGCGCCTCGGCCATGGCGCGATTGACCAGCGCCACCGGCGTCGACGTCGAATCGTCGGTGGGGGCCAGGTCGCGGCCGTCCTGCAGGCGCATCCCCAGCGTGGCCACGAAGCCTGGCGTGATGCGCGCCCATCCCACGCTGGTAAAGCCGTTGGGGGCCTGCGGCGGCCGGTCGTCGACGTAGACGTTCCGCGTGCTGAAGTTGCCGGACATGGGGATGAATGTCCCCAACGCCACCCGCTCCACCCCGGGCGCCGAGCCGATGGCGGCCAGCAGCCGGTCTTGCATCTGGCGGGCCTGCGGCAGCGTGAGCCGGTTGAGCGACAGGTCCACCTGCGCCAGCAGTAACCGCTCGCGCGCAAAGCCCATGTCGAGCTGCGCCGCCTGGTGCGCCGACCGAATGAAGAGCCCCCCGCACACCAGCAGCATGAACGAGACGGCCACCTGCGCCACCACCAGCGCCCCGCGCATGCGCGTCCCCCCGCGCCCCGCGCTTCCCGTGCGCCCGCCATCGCGCAGCACGTCACTCACCGACGCGCGCGCCCCCATCAGCGCCGGCGCCAACCCCGACAGCGTCCCCGCCAGCAGCGACAGCAGCGCCGCGTACGCAAAGACGCGCCCGTCCATCTCCAACCCGAAGGCCACCGGGACGTCCACCGCCAGCGGCAACGTGTTGAGCCACCCGGTGCAGGCCCGCGCCAGCGCGTACGCCACCACCAGGCTCACCGCCCCCAGCACCACGCTCTCCGTCAGGAGCAAGCGCACCACGCGCCCGGGCGTCGCCCCCAGCGCCGAGCGGATCGCGATCTCCGAGCGGCGCACCGTGGCACGCACCAGAAGCAGGTTGGCCACGTTCGCGCACGCCACCAGCAGCGCCAGCCCCACCATCCCGAAAAAGACCCCCGCCACCCACGGCGTGAGCTTGGAGATGGCGAACTCGGGACGCGTGCGCAGCTCGCGCTCCGTCACGAGGTCCAGTTCGGCGAACGTCTCCGGATACTCCCGCGCCAGCTCCGCGCTGAGCGTGCGGAGCGCCCCGCGCGCCTGGTCGATGCCGACCCCCGGCTTCAGGTACGCCAGCACGCGGAAGGCGTCCCACCCCATCTGCGTGAGGTACTTCGGAAACTCCGGGTCGATCGCCGCCATCGCCTGCACGGGGACGATGAAGTTCGGGAGGATGAGCGGCTGCGTCCCGCGGAATTCGGCGGGGAGGACGCCGATGACCGTGAACGGCATCTCGTTCATGTACACCGTGCGCCCCAGCACGGCGGGATCGCGGTTGAAGGTGCGCGCCCAGTACGCATCGGTCAGCACCAGCACCGGCGCGCGCGTGCGTGCCTCCTCGGCGGTGTACACTCGGCCCAGTGCGGCGCGCACCCCCAGCACCTGGAAGTAGTTGTCGCTCCCGGCCAGCACGAAGCCACGCATCGGTTCGCGGTCGATGCGCACCGACACCTCCCACCCCATCCATGCCACCGCGTCCTCGTACGCGGTGTTCAGCGTCCGAATGCGCTCGTAGAGCGGATAGGAAACGGAGATCGGGAAGCCGCTCTTGCGCTCCGCCGCCGCCACCACTGCCAGCCGGTCGGCATCGCGCACCGCCATGGGCTTGAGGAGATAGGCATTGACCGCGGAGAAGATGGCCGCGTTGGCCCCGATGCTGAGGCCAAGGGTGAGGATCACCGACCCGGCAAAGAGCGGCTGCCTGACGAGTGAGCGCAGCACGAAGGCCACATCGGCGCGGAGCACCGACCACCATGCCCGGCGCGCCGCCGTTCGCGACTGCGCGCGCTCGAGCCGTTGCATCTCCCCTTGCACCCGCGTGCGGTCGCCAAAGCGCCGCCGTGCCTCGGCGCGCGCCTCGTCAGGCGCCATCCCGCGCGCGATGAACTCCTGCGCACGCATCTCCAGGTGGAAGGCGATCTCCTCCTCCACGTCCGCCTCGGGGCGGGCGCCAAAGAAGCGCAGGTAGCGGCGCATCCGGTCCGGTTGCATGGCGCCCCCTAGGCGGTGGTGACGGTGAGGTCGAGCGCGCGAAAGACGGCGTGCGCAAACCGCACGAAGTCGGCGGCCTCGGTTTCCAGCTGCTGCTCGCCCAGCGTCGTGAGCGCGTAGAAGCGCGCTCTCCGGTTGTTCTCCGACAGCCCCCACGCCGAGGAGATCCAGCCGCGCTTCTGCAGGCGGTAGAGCGCGGGGTAGAGCGACCCCTCCTCGATCTTGAGTTCGTCGCCCGTGGAGCGTTCGATCCAGCGCAGTACGCCGTAGCCGTGCGTGGGTTGGACCTTGAGCGCGCGCAGGATCAGGAGGTCGAGCGTGCCGCGGAGGAGTTCGAGCGAGTCGCCGTTCATTGTGTCCCCTAGAATGTCTAGGAAGAAAGGTGCGCTCCCTAGATACGCGAGGGGAAGGACGACGGTTTCACACCGGCCGTGCGCTCGGGTGAGGCGCGCGAGACGGTGACGAGCCGAGCAGTCGGCCGGTCGAATGCCGGCACGGGCGGGCGCCCCCAAAAACGAGGGCGGCGGCGCGACTGTGCATCGCGCCGCCGCCCGGTCCGCCTGTCGCCGGGCCGATCAGGTCACCGCGAAGCAGAAGAAGAAGCCGTTCCCCCCGGTCGCCTGCAGGTTCTGCTGGCTGCACCCGCGTGACGGATGCGCCGAGTTCCAGGAGGTGGGGAACTCGCCCCCGCCCTGCCGGTCGTGGTGCCCCACCCGCGCGCTCCCCTCGCCGTGCGAGGTCCAGGCGTTGCACGACGTGTCGGTCCCTGCGGGATACGCCGTGCCGTCGGGAGTGGAGCCGGTGAGGATGTCGTGCATGTTGGGCGTGTCGCCGCGCCCATTCACCTTGTCTCCCTTTTCGGTGAGGATCGTTTCCTTGGTGAGGTTGGCGGCGGAGTTGTGCAGCTCCGCGACGGTACGCGCGATGAGCGTGCCGGCAAAGTTGTGCCATGGTCCGCGCCCGATGCGGTCGCGTGCGTTCACCGCCGGACGCCCGCTCATCTCCGGGACGGAGAGGTAGGCGTGCCAGGTGAGGGTGCCGCCCCCTGCCGCCGCCGCGAGCGACTGACAGTGCCGATCCGCTCCCTCGAGCCCGCCCAGGTTGGCGCCGTTACCCGGCCCCGCGCTGGTAATGAAGAAGGTCATGCGTTGCTGCGCGGCCGGCGCCTGCTGCGCACCGGCGACGGCGGGAATCGTGAGAATCGCGCCAGCCAGGGCGGCCGATCGGACGAGATGATGGCGAAGTTGCATGAAGGGCCTCGACGGGTGAACGGTGGCCACTGAGTAACGCCGCTCTTGGCATCTTCGCTAGACGCTCCCCTCTTGTGAGGCGCATCGCTCATGCGCTATGTAGTCGCGCATGGAAAGCCACCTGATCATCCGCGAGGCGAGGCGCCGGGCTCGGCTGACCCAGGCCGAACTGGCGAAGCGCGCCCACACCACGCAGTCGGCCATTGCGCGCTGGGAGACGGGCAAGACGCAGCCGTCATGGGAGAAGCTGCAGGAGCTGGTGGCCTGCTGCGGGCTGGAGCTGACGATCACGCTGGGTGAGCGCCGCGACGCCGAGGAACGTGCGCTCGACCAGCGCCGCGCCATGACTCCCGCCCAACGGCTGCGCTACCTGATGGCTGCGCTGCCATTCGTGGACGCGGAGGACGCGACCGACGCCACCGGCTTTGCGGGCGAGGAGGGGCGTTTCGATCCAGTGGCGCTGCTCGAGGTGCTCACTCGGCACGACGTGCGATTCGTCCTCATTGGTGGGTTGGCGGCCACGCTGCACGGCTCGCCGTTCCTCACGGAGGATGTGGACGTCGCCCCGAGTCCTGATGCCGCCAACGTGGAGCGTCTCTCCGCCGCCCTCATCGAGCTCCAGGCGCGTCCAGCGGGGAGCGGAGCGCGCGGGGCCTTGGAGGAACATCTGTCCCCCGAGCGCCTGCAAGGCGTTCCTGTCGCGAGACTTGCCACCCGATTCGGACGGCTCGACGTACTCTGGGAGCCAACCGGGACGACTGGGTTCGAGGACCTGCGCGTCCATGCGCGCGCCGCCGACATTGGCCAGCTCTCAGTGTTGCTCGCGTCGCTCCCCGACGTCATTCGCTCGAAGGAGGCCGCCGGCCGAACCGATGACCGTACGACCGTCCCCACCCTTCGTCGCCTGGCGCGGCCGTCGCTCGCTGCTGCCTCTGCACCTTCCGCCGAACCGACCCCGGAGTGAACGGCGGGTAGGGGCGGCGCGTACATAGGGGGTTGGAGGCGCGCCCGCGCCACCCCCCGTCCGATCCCGATCGCCTTCGTGTCTCGCTACTTCTTCGCCGCCACCGTCGCGGCGATTCTGCTTTCGACTCCCCGCCCGGCCTGGGCGCAGGAGTCGGCATCACCCGAGTCGCCCGCGGCTACCCGCACCGCGGCTCGCCCGTCGCTGCGCGTCTTTCCCCGCGCGGGCGAGATCATCCTGGACGGACGCCTGAACGACCCGGCGTGGCAGGGAGCCCCCGTCGGCACCGGCTTCGTGCAGCGCGTTCCCGTGGAAGGGGTCCCCGCCGAAGAGCAGACCGAGGTGCGCGTCCTCATGGACGAGACGGCGGTCTGGATCGCGGCGCGCATGTACGACCGCGAGCCGCAGACGATCGCCCGCCAGGTGGTGCGCCGCGACCAGGATGCGCAGGCCGACTACATCGAGGTCGGCTTCGACTCCAACTTCGATCGCCGCACCGGCTTTCTCTTCCGCGTCAGCGCGGCCAACGTGCAGCGCGACGAGTACATCTTCAACGACGTCGAGCACGATCGCACGTGGGACGGCGTCTGGAGTTCGGCGGTCGCCATCGACTCGCTGGGGTGGACCGCCGAAATCCGGATCCCGCTCTCGCAGCTGCGCTTTCGCGCGGCCGACGGCGACCAGACGTGGGGGATCAACTTCGCCCGCCGCCGCCTGCGCACCAACGAGGAGACGCACTTCGCCCTCGTCTCGCGGACGCAGCGCGGGCTCATCTCGCAGTTCGGGCAGCTGGACGGCGTGCGCGCGCGCAGCGCCCGCCGCCTGGAGGTGCGCCCGTACGCGTTAGGCTCGCTCTTCCGCGGGACGGCGGAATCGGGAAACCCCTTCCGCACCGGTCGTGACGGCGGCTCGCGCATCGGGTCCGACGTGCGCGTGGGACTGGGCGGCCAGTTCACGCTCGACGCCACGATCAACCCCGACTTCGGCCAGGTGGAGGCCGACCCGGCGATCATCAACCTCTCCGCCTTCGAGCAGTTCTTCGAGGAGCGACGCCCGTTCTTCGTCGAGGACGCCAAGATCTTCGACTTCACCCTCTCCGGCGGGCGCAACCGGCTGTACTACTCGCGCCGGATGGGGCGCGCGCCGCGCGGCTCGGCCCCCGATGGTGCCCTCTTTGCCGATGCCCCGGCCTCGGCCAACATCCTGGGAGCGGCCAAGCTCACCGGGCGCACCGAGCGCGGACTGTCCATCGGCGCGCTGGTGGCGGTGACCGAGGAGGCCTCGGGGCGCGCCTACTTCTCCGACGATACGGAGCAGCGCTCCTGGCTGGCCGAGCCGCGCGCCGAGTTCGGCGTGCTGCGCGCGCGGCAGGACTTCAACGGCGGCGCCTCCACCATCGGCGTGATCGGGACGGCGCTGCGGCGCAACCTTCCCGGCAGCGGGGCCTTTGACTTCCTCCCGTCGTCGGCCTTCAACGGCGGCATCGACTGGGAGCACCAGTGGAACAACCGCACGTGGGCCTTCTTCGGCTACATGGCGGGGAGCCACGTGCGCGGCGACTCCACCGCGATGATCCGGCTGCAACGCGCCAGCAACCATTTCTTCCAGCGCCCCGACGCGCGCGGCCAGTCGGTGGATTCGTCAGCCCGCGCCATGTCGGGCTACGACTGGCGCATGACGCTGGAAAAGCGCCGCGGGCAGCACTGGACAGGCGCCATCTGGGCGGCGGAGGTGTCACCCGGCTTCGAGGTCAACGACGCGGGGTTCAGCACGCGGATGGAAGTGCTCGATGGCGGCGCGCGTGTCACGTACCGCGAGATCACCCCGGGCCGGATCTTCCGGCAGTACAACTTCGGGGTGTCGACCTTCCACAACTGGAGCCACGACGCGGTGGCGGGCCCGTTCAGCACGCAGGCCTGGGGCCGCGCGCACGTGGGGGGAGCCGTCAGCGGCAACGCGCACTTCGAGTTCAACAACTTCTGGCGCCTCGACGCCAACGCGCAG
>CAZVDJ010000129.1:0-9046 GCA_964626245.1 uncultured Gemmatimonadaceae bacterium | reverse complement strand
AGCCCTGGAGCATGGTGCCATCGTTCGCGACGAGGACATGCTCCACGCGAATGACGGCATTCACGGGAAACTCGCCGCGCTTCAGGTTGTCGCCCCAGTCGAGAATGACGGGAGTGACACCGGAACTGCGCGCGTCCCACTGCGCCTGCCAGGTGTTGGACGTCTTTTGCCAGAACACGCCGGGCGTGCCGCCGTACGGCGCGGGGACGTTCGCCGTGTACCAGAAGGGCACCGCGCCAGCTGCCGTGAGCTGCGCGAGCGCCGCGGCGTCCGAGGCGGCGGTGGGACGCAGTCCGGTGTTGGCGAACACCTTGGACGAGCCGTTCAAGACGTTCAGCCCGGTGATGCCGCGCGCTTCGGAAAAGATCACGGGCGCCGACAGGTTGTTGCCGAATCCGGTTTCACGCGCGAAGGGATCGATGGTGCCATCCGATGCCGCCGCGAGGGGGGCCACGCGCGGGGCGGCCGGACCGGTGGGTGTGTCGATCGCGCAGCCGGTCACGGTGAGTGCCGACAGGATGGCCAGGACCGACGGGAATTGGTGCCAGCGAGACGAACGTGACATGACTGCCTCCATGTTGTGTGTCACGGCGCCCAAGGTGTGACGCGAGCTGCAGATCACCTGTAGGGTCGTTCGCGGATTCCGGCGGCGGGATGCTCGTGCCAGTCATCCGGCACGACCCCCCTTGCGCTTGTCTCCATGGCGACAGGAAGCCGGTTGTCATTCTGGCGACACGAGCGGTTCATGTACGGTTCATGCACGCCTGTATAACTACACGACCATAGAATACCTGCAAACGCCCCTGGCCGGGCATGAGGGATCATCCTGAGGAAGTTCAGGGGTTCACAGGCTGCGACACGGCACCGACGCTCGCATCCTCCCGCTGTCCAACGCGGCTGTGCCGCAGGGAGGACTCATGATGACCAGACTCAAATCGCGGCAGCCGGTGCCGGGCGGGCGGCCCCTGGCCGACGCGCTCGTGCGCGCGCTGCGCATGCGGCACCGTGGGCGTGCACTCGTCCTGGCCGCACTCGCGGCCGCCTCACTCGACGCATGCGATGGCTCCGACGACGGGCCGGGCGGCTCAACCGGCCCCGGCGGGAGCATCGCGCTCGCGGTCACCCCGGCGTCGCTGACCCTTGTGCAGGGCGGCAGCGGCGACGTGACCATGACGCTCACTCGTGGCGGCGGCTTCTCGGGCGCCGTCAGTCTTTCTGCAGAAGGACTTCCGTCAGGTGTCACCGCGACGATCGCGCCGGCGACGCTCACCGGCGCCACGACCAGCGCCGTCGTGACCGTCCGGGTGGCGGCGGGGGTGGCACCGGGCGTGTACACCGCCCTCCTTCGCGCCGTGGCGCAGGGAGTGAGCGATGCAACCGTCAGCTACACGCTCACGGTCAGTGCCGCACCCGACTACACGCTGTCGTTGATGCCCACCACCCTCAGCGTCCAGCAGGGCGCGACGGGCGCCGTGTCGGTGACCCTCGCGCGGACCAACTTTGGCGGGACCGTCTCACTCTCCCTCGATACCCCACCGGCCGGCCTGTCCGGGACCTTCACGCCAGTGGCCGTGAGCGCGAACACCGCAGCACTCGTGGTTGCGGTCGGACCGTCGGTGGCACCAGGGTCGTACACGCTCACCGTGCGGGGGACCGCCACGGGACTCAGCGATCGCACGGCCACGCTGGCGCTCACGGTCACTGCCGCACCGTCCATTGCCATCACCATCACGCCTCCAGGCGTGGTCATTTCCCAGGGCGGCAGTGGCGAGGTCACGGTGGCGATCACGCGCACGAACGTCACGGGCCTGGTAACGCTCGCCACCAGCGGTGCTCCGTCCGGGCTGTCACTGGCCTTCGACCAGAATCCCACGGCGAGCGGACAGGTGCGCCTGAGCTTCAGTGCCACGGGCCAGACGACGGTGGGAACCTACACCATCACCGTCACTGCGCAGGCGCCCAACGCGCAGGTGGTGACCGCCACGTTCACCATTCAGGTGCAAGCCGCGGTCGGCAACCAGGTGGAATTCCAGTTCTGCAGCGCCTCCGAGAACCCGCTCTTCTTTGCCGCGCGAGATGGCGGTGGTGCATGGCAGGTCGTGACGTCCACGGTCTCGGCCAGTGTGTACCGCTACCGCTTCACCCTCACGCAGGCGGTTGGGGCCGTCTTCTACGTGCAGCAGAGCGGGAGCGCCATCGTTGCCGGGGGCACGTCACGCGTGCCCTCCGCGCTGGCGTACCCCGGGCGGCTCGCGAGCCGCGCCGTGGCCGATGCCGTCGCGCGCCTCCTGCCCGGTGACCTTCCGCAACTGACCACCGCGGTCACCTATGAGTCGACCGCCTACTTCGCCACCGTGCCGGAGCTCATCGCCATCGGCACGGAGTCGTGCGCCGCGACCGTGTCCACGAAATCCGTGTGGATGCAGGTCGCGGGAGTCGGCAACGGACAGGAAGCCACGCTCTCGCTCGGTGGCGTCACCGAGTTCTTCGATGGGGATGTCGGGCTTTCCCCGGTGCAGTTCACCGGCGTCCGCCCCGGCTTGATCGACTTCTTCGGCGTGCGCTCGTCGTCGCTCACGGGAGTCCCGAACCGGCTCTACGACGTGCGGAACCTCAACCCCGCCGATGGATCGACACTCCCCTTCACCGCCGACTTCAACAGCGCCAACGGGTACGATCCCGCCTCTGCGCAGATCACCATCGGCAACGCGCTCGGAGACGACCTGCTGAACGTCACGATGTTCCACACGGCCAACGGCGACGGCGGGATGCTGGGTGGAGGGCTCGCGCCGTCCACGGCGATCACGCGGACCTGGTACGGTATCCCGACCAACAAACTGGTGGCGGGTGACGTGCACGCGAATGTGGTCTTCGCTTCGCCCGCCGTGACATCGACGGACGAGCAGCGCTATCACTTCCAGTTCTCCACGACGGTTCAGAACCTGTCGCCCGTCCTCGGCTCGCGCCTTCCCACGCAAGCGGCGACAAACGTCACGTCGTCGGGTTATCGCCGTGTTCGGGTGCAGGGAGCGCTTCCCGCTGAGTACAACGACCTGGTCGTGGTCGAATACGGGCCGAGTGGTGGCGGGAACGAAGTGTGGCTCATTGCCACCGGCGGCTACCTCGCCGCGACGGGGAGCCTGGCCGCGTACGACCTCAGCACGCCGGACGTCGGCGCACTGCCCGGGTTCCCGATTGCATCGGCGCCGTCCGCGGGGGAATGGGAGGTGGTCGTGGGCGTGAACGGCTGGAGCGGGACGGGAATTCTCGAGCCGGTGCCCGTGAGCGGCGCGACCTTCCTTGGCGCGAGCAAGCAGGTGAAGCTCACGATGCCGTAGCGCCACGCGCTGCTGCAGGCGAAAGCGGGGGTGACCGCGAGGCGCGGTCGCCCCCGCTTCTTTTCGCGCGTCACCCCGAGGTGCACTTTCCCCGCGCGCCAGCCGCCCGACGATTCGCGCGTCCCCCAACCGTATCCTCGACCGACTCCGACTTCCGTGAACTCCATCCACCTCGCAGGCATCGTGTCTCCTGGTCCTGGTCGACGGCTGCGAGCGGGCGTCGTTGCCCTCGCGGGACTGGCCTTCCCCGCGCTCATTCAAGCCCAGCGCCCCGGCCTCTCCGCCCAGGCCCGCCAGTTCGTTGCCATCGACACCGCCGTCGTTGCCCTCACCAACGTGCGCGTCATCGACGGCACCGGCGCCCCGGCGCGCGAGGGGCAGACGCTGGTCGTTCGCGACGGGCGCATCGACGCGGTGGGCGCGGCGGACCAGCTGCCCGTCCCCGCCGGAGCGCGCGTCATCGACCTCACCGGAAAGTCGGTGCTCCCCGGCCTGGTGATGGTGCACGAGCACCTGTACTACCCGGTGGGGCCCGGCGTGTACGGCAACCTCACCGAGTCGTTCACCCGCTTGTACCTGGCGGGAGGCGTGACGTCCATGCGCACCGGCGGCAACATGAACGGCTACGGGGAGCTGAACATCAAGAAGGCGATCGACCGTGGCGACAAGGCGGGGCCATGGATCGACGCCACCGCGCCGTACGTGAATGGTCCCAACCCCTTTGGCCAGATGCAGGCGCTCTCCTCGCCAGCCGAGGCGAAGCGCTTCGTCGACTTCTGGGCCGACCAGGGGGCGACGTCGTTCAAGGCGTACATGCAGGTGTCGCGCGAGGTGCTGGGCGCCGCCATCCAGGCCGCCCACGCCCGCGGGCTCAAGGTCACCGGCCACCTCTGCTCCGTGACCTATCGCGAGGCCGCGGCGTTAGGCATCGACAACCTGGAGCACGGCTTCCTCGCCGCCACCGACTTCGTGGCCGACAAGGAGGCCGACCGCTGCCCGGGGCAGGGGCGCGGGCAGCAGTCGGTGAACGCGCTCGACGCCAGCGCCCCGGCCTTCACCGCCCTGGTGCGCGAACTGGTGCAGCGCAACGTGGCCATCACGTCCACGCTCACGGTCTTCGAGACCTTCGTCCCCGGGCGCCCCATGCCGCCGGGCGTCGACGTCCTCCTCCCCGAGCTGCGTGACGCCTATCGCCGCCAGCACGAAACGGTGGGACGCATGCCGCAATCGATCTACGCCACGCTCTTTCCCAGGGCGATGGCGCTGGAGGCCGCCTTTTTTCGCGCCGGCGGACTGCTCATCGCCGGCACCGATCCCACCGGCGGCGGCGGCGTGATCGCCGGCTACTCCAACCAGCGCGCGCTGGAACTCCTGGTGGAAGCGGGGCTCTCGCCGCTGGAGGCGATTCGCGTGGGAACGCTGAATGGCGCGATCTACCTCGGGCGCTCCAAGGTCACGGGCTCCATCGCCCCGGGGCTGCAAGCCGACCTGCTGGTGGTCGACGGCAACCCCGCCGACCGCATCGCCGACATCCGCAAGGTGACGATGGTCTTCAAGCAGGGGGTGGGCTACGACCCACAGAAGCTCGTTGCCTCGGTGCAGGGAAAGGTGGGGCTCTTCTAGCGGCTCCTGCCGCGCAGCTTCCAGCGGCCGTACCACCGGCGTCGTGACGCCCGCGTCGCTCCGCAGTGACCCGGGCGTGACCGTCGCCGAGCTTCATTCGGCTCGCGGCACGCGCGCCCACTCTCCACACGCCACCGTTAGACTCTGCTTCCGCATGCGCCGAACGTTCCTCTTCGCCCTGCTCGCGCTGGTCCCCGCGACGTGCGAGACGCACGCGCAGCAGCGCACGCGTAACGTGGTCCTCATCGTCACCGACGGCCTGCGCTGGCAGGAGGTGTTCAGTGGCGCCGAGCGGGCCCTGGTCAGCAGCACGCCCGGTGGCGTGCGCGACACCACGCGCCTCAAGGCCGATTTCTGGCGCGACGACGCATCCGCGCGCCGGCAGGCGCTGCTCCCCTTCCTTTGGGGAACGATCGCGCGCCAGGGGGTGATCTATGGCAACCGCGCGTTGGGAAGCGACGCGCATGTCACCAATCCGCTCAAGTTCTCGTATCCCGGCTACAACGAGCTCTTCACCGGCGCCTACGATTCCCGCATCGACTCCAACGACTACCCGCCCAACCCCAATGAAACCGTGCTGGAGTGGCTCGCGGGCAAGCCGGCCTACAAGGAGAAGGTCGGAGCCGTGGCCACCTGGGACGCCTTCCGGCGCATCCTGAACCGCGGGCGCAGCGGCATGCCGGTGCTGGACGGCTGGGACCCGCCGTTCGCGCGGCACCCCCAGCCCACCGAGCGGATGCGCGTCATCGACGAGCTGTACGGCAGCTCGGTGCAGATGTGGGCCAACAACGCCTTCGACGCCCCCATGCACCTGGCGGCAAAGGAGTTCATCCGCGACCGGCGGCCCCGCGTCCTCTTCGTGGGCTACGGCGAGACGGACGAGTGGGCCCATGCCGGGATGTACGACCTGGTCCTGCGCTCGGCCCGCCAGGTGGACGCCTTCATCGCCGACCTGTGGTCCACGCTGCAGGCCATGCCCCAGTACCGTGACAGCACCACGCTGATCATCACGACCGATCACGGACGCGGGAGTGGCCCAGCGCGCTGGCGCGATCATGGGAAGGAAATCGACGGGGCGGAGCACATCTGGCTGGCGATGATCGGGCCGGACACCCCCGCGCTTGGCGAGCGGCGCGGCGGTCCGGTGGTGACCCAGTCGCAGGTGGCCGCGACCATCGCCGCCCTGCTGGGCGAAGACTGGGTGGCCCGACGCCCCGGCGCCGGCGCCCCGATCGTCGAGGCGATTCGCGCTCGACGGTGACGGGCCGCCGACCAGGTGTCCGATTCGGTCGGGCGAGCGCCAGCTGGTCACCGTTTCGCGATCGTTGTTAATCCGGCGTTCACAATTCCACCGCGTTCCGGCACGAACTGCCGGTTCTGGGGGCCGCGTTAGGCGACGGCGCCGCAAGATGAGTGGCGATAGTGCGTTGGGTCGCGCCAACCATGTGCAGCAGGTCACGGCGCGCGCGAAACTATCGGCCGATACTTCCCGTTTGGACGGCCTGGCGTCTACGGCCCTCCCTGATGCCCCCCACCCGCGGTGCCCGACGCGGTCTGGGGATTCCTCCGCAACGCCCTCCTCCTCCCGTTCATGTTCCGTTTCACTGCTGCGAGGCGCGCCGTCCTCGCTGGCGCGGTGTTGCTCGCGGCCTGCGACGCACCCGTCGACACGGTCTCCGTGTCGCCCGCCGCGCTCGATTCGCACCAAGCCATGTCGTCGATGGATGACTTCGGTCCCTCGACGCCGTCCACCACCGCCATCCCGGCGCCCAATTTCGGCAACGTCGCCTACGCAACGCGCTCGCCGTCACAGCGCCTGGACGTCTACCTCCCGAAGACCGGCACCGGCCCGTTTCCGCTGGTGATCTGGATTCATGGCGGTGGCTGGCGCACCGGCAACCGTTCGCTGACCAACTTCCCCACCGTGCTGAACCTGCTCAATCAGGGGATCGCGGTGGCGTCCATCGACTACCGACTGAGCCAGGAAGCCAAGTTTCCGGCGCAGATCCAGGACGTGAAGGCGGCGATTCGCTTCCTGCGCGGCAACGCCACGCGCTACCGCCTCAACACCAACCGCTTCGGTGCCTGGGGCGCCTCGGCGGGCGGACACCTGGCCACGCTGGCCGGCACCACGGTTGGCGTCACGGCGCTCACTGACCCGACGCTCGGATATCCCGCGCAGCCCGAGAATCTCAACGCGGTGGTCGACATGTTCGGGCCGATCAGCTTCCGGCAGCTCGATCCGCAGCTGAGCGCGATGGGATGCCCGCCGTACGCCGGTCTGGGGCACGCCCATCCGTCCTCGCCGCCCTCGCAGCTGGTGGGGGCCGCCATCAACACGGTCCCCGCCAAGGTCGCGCAGGCCGACCCCATCACCTGGCTCACCACCGGCGACGCCGCGCTCATGATCCAGCACGGGACGGGCGACTGCCAGATCCCCTACGCGCAGTCGACCACGCTGAAGAACGCGGCCGCCGCGAAGCTGGGGAACGCCAACGTGTCGTATCAGATCATGTCGGGGTGGAAGCACGGCGACAGCCGCTTCTACACCTCGGCCAACGTCACGACGGTCATCAACTTCTTCAAGACGAAGCTGTAGGACGAAGCCGGGGCGCCGGGACAACCGGCGACCACCACATGAGCGGGGCGAGGCGATTAACGTGCATGGCACGCGCCTCGCCCCGTGTCGCGTTTGCTCCCAAACGCACTCCGACTCGCCACGCCCCCGTGACGTTCCGCCGTACCGCGCCACCGCCGGCCGCACCTCCTGCCGCCGCCTCGCGCCAGTCGCTCTCCGCCACCGCAGCCCCCCGTCGCGCGCTGCTCGCGCTCCTGACCCTCCCCGCGTTGGGCGGATGCCTTGCAGGGCCATCGACGGCGCTGGGAGGCGGACCCATCGGGCGAGCCCCCGACTTGCGCGAGATGGCGCTCCTTCCCGAGCCCGACTCCACGCGCGGCGTTGGCTTCATCCTGCGCGGCAACCGGCGCGACCTGGTGGACCAGGTGCGCATCGACCTCAACGCCGGCGCACGGGCCTACGAGCGCCTGGTGGGCGAGCGACCGCGCGAGGCCGACGTCGACCTGGTGACCGACGACCGACAGGTGCGCGTGAGCATTCGCCTGGCGGGCGAGGCGATTGAGCCGTTCACCCTGTCGTTGCTGCGCGACGAGCGTGGCCGCTCGCGGGTGCCGGAGGCGCTGCACGTGGCCCAGGCGGTGGACCTGGCCATGGCGCGCGCCTGGCTCGGCGCACTCTCGCGCACCCTGGCGCCTAACGCCGCCCAGGCAGGCGACTGGATGTCGCAGCGCCAGGTGCCGGCGTGGTTCCGGGTGGGCCTGCTGCAGGCCATCGGCGGCCATCGCTTCCACGACCTCTGGCTCGCACAGCTCGCGCGCCAGCGCGACAGCCTTCCACCGCTCGCCACGATCCTGGCCAACGAAGGGTGCGACGACGCCTGCGTGGCCACCTGGCGCGGCGACACTGACGTGTCGACCGCTGGCGCAGCGGCGATCCAGGCCGCGCCTCCGCGCCGAGGACGCCTTCCCGCGCTCGAGGGGCGCATGCGCTTTGCGGCCATGAGCTTCTCGTTCGTGCAGTTCATGGCGCGGCGCGAGGGTCCCGACTTCATGCGCGCGCTCATGACGGGGGCACTCACCAACGGTGACGTGCAGGCGGTGATGGCGGGCGCGCGCTCCTTCACGGCCGACCCTGCCGACATCGAGCGTCAGTGGCGTCCGTGGCTGGCGCCGTTCGCCGAACCGTATCGCTGAGCACTCGCGCGGCGCGGCGGCCGCGACGTAGGTCATCCGTCCCATGCAATCCGGTCCGGGGCGGCGCATCGTACACTCGAACGATGTGCCGTCCCCGGGCGCGCACGCCGGCCAGCGGCCCATTCGCCGCGGTCGTCCCGTGCCCCAGGACTCCGATGAATCCCCTTCCTGGTGCTCGCCATGCCCACGCCGCTCCTCATCGCCGTCGCCGACGCCACCGGCCTGCTGGGCGGCGCCGTGGCCCGGGCGATTGCCAACGATCCGCAGCACCGCTTCCGACTGCGCGCCCTGGTGCAGCCGTCGCACGCCAACGC
>CAZVDJ010000128.1:0-9076 GCA_964626245.1 uncultured Gemmatimonadaceae bacterium | reverse complement strand
TCGCGACCTGGGAATTCACAGCTACGGCTTTTCGCCTTTTGTCGCCCTGTGCGCGGAGTGGCTGCTGCGTCGCCGTATCGGCCTCCGGTAGCGGCGGGGCGGCGGTTCCGGCGGATCGACACCCGGCACGCGGCGGGCATCGGCCCGTCGTGCAGGCGTGCGCCATGCGCGGGTCTCGGGCGTCCGCGGTGCGACATCCGGCGGGTGGACGGCCGACGCGCTAGCTTTGGCCCATGGCTCGGCTCTTTCGGCGCTCCGGTGACGCTCCCAGGCGGTCGCTGTGGCAGCGCATCAAGGATATCGCCCTCACCGACGTCACCGCCCTGGTGCGCAAGGGGGCGCGTGAGGGGTCGCTGGAGCAGCTCGAGGAGCTCCTGCTGGAGGCCGACTTCGGCGTGGCGACCACGTTGCGGCTGGTGGAGGACGTGGACCGGCTGGCGCAGCGCGGCAAGGTGAAGACGCACGAGGAGTTCCTGGACGCCCTGCGCGATGGCGTGGAGCGCGCGCTGCGGGCCGGGCACTCCGACCCGTCCTTGCGGCTGGCGGCCACCCGACCGACTGTCATCCTGGTCATTGGCGTGAATGGGGCGGGGAAGACGACGTTCATCGGCAAGTTGGCGTCGCGCCTGCTGGGCGAGGGGCGGCGCGTCGTGGTCGCCGCCGGCGACACCTTTCGGGCGGGGGCGATCGACCAGCTGCGCGTGTGGGCGGAGCGCACGGGGGCCGACTTCGTGGGCGGCAAGGCCGGGGGCGACCCGGCGGCGGTGGCCTTCGACGCGATCGACGCCGCGGCCACGCGCGGCGCCGACGTCGTGATCATCGACACCGCGGGACGCCTGCATACGAGCGACAGCCTCATGGAGGAGCTCAAGAAGGTGGCGCGGGTGATCAAGCGTCGCCTTCCCGACGCGCCGCATGAGACGCTGCTCGTGCTGGACGGGACGATCGGACAGAACGCGGTCGTGCAGGCGCGCACCTTCTCCGAGGCGGTTCCCGTCACCGGCCTGGTGGTCACGAAGCTCGACGGAACGGCCCGCGGCGGGATCGTCGTCGCCGTGCACGAGGCGCTGGATGTCCCGGTGAAGTTCATCGGCGTGGGCGAGCAGCTGGCGGACCTGGAGCCGTTCGATGCGGCCGTGTTCGCCAGGGAACTGCTGGAGGAGTAGCGGCGCGCGTGGCGCACCGTTGCGCGGGACTCGCGGAGGGTTGACGCGTGGCCGTTCGCCGCGACGACCGGGTGTCCCGCGCGGCGCGGGTCACGCTCGAGATGCCCGTGCAGTTCCTCAAGGGGGTCGGGGAACGACGGGCGCAGCTGCTGCGGCGGCTGGGGATCGAGACGGCGGGTGACCTGCTGCGGCACGTGCCGCATCGCTACGAGGACGCCAGCACCATCGCCCCCATCTCCACCGTGTCGCCCGGGATGGACGTGACGGTGATGGGACGCGTGGTCTCGAAGGGGATCATCCCGACGCGCAAGGGACTGCGCATCTTCCAGGCGGTGGTGCGCGACGCCAGCGGCCTGCTCGAGGTCTCATGGCCGGGGCAGCCCTTCCTGGACCGGACGATCGAGAAGGACGACGTCCTGCTGCTGTCGGGGCCGGTGCGCTTCTACCATGGCCGTCAGTTGCAACCCCGGGAGTTCGTGAACCTGGGGCCCGATGATCCGGGAAGCGCGCATGGGCGGGTGCTGGCGGTCCATCCCGCCACCGAGGGGATCACCACCCGTCAGCTGCGCGCCCTCATCGAGCAGCACCTGCCGGCGCTCCTGCCGCTGGTGACGGAGTTCCTGCCGCGTGGCGTGGCCGAGGGCGCGGGGCTTCCTCCGCTGGGCGAGGCGCTGCGCATGGTGCATCGCCCCGAGTCGGTGACGGAGGCTGCGCGCGGGCGCGACCGGCTGGCCTTCGACGAATTGCTGCTCGTGCAGCTCCTCAAGCGCCGGGCGAACGCCCTGGCGCGCGAGCCGCGCCGGGGGATCGTCTTCACCGCCCGCCGCACGCTCACCTCGCAGCTGCGCGAGGCGCTCCCCTATGCGCTCACGGGCGCGCAGGCGCGCGCCCTCCGCGAGATCGCGGCCGACATGTGTTCCGACCGACGGATGCACCGCCTGCTGCAAGGCGACGTGGGGAGCGGCAAGACCGTGGTCGCCCTGTTCGCCGCCCTGCTCGCGGTGGAGAACGGCTTCCAGGCCGCCATCATGGCGCCGACCGAGCTGCTGGCGGAACAGCATGCGCGCACGCTCACGTCGCTCCTGGCCCCATTGGAGATGCGCCCCGAGCTGGTGACGGGGAGCCTGCCGGCGGCCGAGCGGCGCCGTGTCGACGAGCGACTGGGCTCGCAGGCGCCGCTCATCGCGGTGGGGACGCACGCCCTGATCACCGAGCGGACACGCTTTGGACGGTTGGGATTCGTGGCCATCGACGAGCAGCACCGGTTCGGCGTGGAGCAGCGTGCGGCGCTGGGCGCCAAGGGGGAGTCACCCGACATCCTCCTGATGAGCGCGACGCCGATCCCGCGATCGCTGGCCCTCACGCTGTACGGCGACCTGGACGTGTCGGTGCTGGACGAGCGCCCGCCCGGGCGACAGCCGATCACGAGCGCGCTGCGCCCGGAGTCGGCGCGGGCGCGCGTGCTGCAGTTCGTCGATGCCCAGGTGGCGCAGGGGCGCCAGGCGTACATCGTGTATCCCGTCATCGAGGAATCGGAGAAGACCGACCTCAAGGCGGCGACGACGATGCACGCCGAGCTGTCATCGGGCGTCTTCGCCAGCCGCAAGGTGGCGCTCCTGCACGGGCGGCTCCCCTCGGACGAACGGGATCGCCTGATGCGCGCCTTTCGTGATGGCGAGATCGACATCCTCGTCGCCACCACCGTGATCGAAGTGGGGATCGACGTGCCCAACGCCACGGTGATGCTCATCGAGCATCCCGAGCGATTCGGCCTCTCGCAGCTGCACCAGCTGCGGGGGCGGGTGGGGCGCGGTGGCGAGGCCTCGTACTGCATCCTGCTGGGCGACGTGGGCGAGGAGGCATTCCAGCGCCTGTCGCTCTTCACCGGCACGGAGGACGGCTTCGAGATTGCGCGCGCCGACCTGCGGCTGCGCGGAATGGGCGACCTGTTCGGTGAGAAGCAGAGCGGAGACCCATCCTTCCTGGTGGCCGACCCGCTGCGCGACGAGGCGTTGAACGAGCGGGCGCGCGCCGTGGCCGAGCAGCTGCTGGCCGGCGACCCGGAACTGTCGCGCGCCGAGCACGCGCCGCTGCGCGCCGAGCTGCAGCGGCGCTACGCGCGGGCGCTGGAGCTCTTTCGCGTGGGGTGAGCGCCGCGCGCGCGGCCGTCCGCTATTGCGGCTTTGGGGCGAGCCGTCGCTTGTTGCGCTCCAGCTCCGCCGCGGTGCGATCCAGGAGGTCGTTGAGTCGCCGGATCTCGTCGTCGCGCGCCTTCTGCCGCGCCTCGGCCGACGCGCGCACCGTGGAGAGCAGGACGCGGGTGGAATCCATCGACTCCACCACGCGGCGCAGGATGAGCGCCTCGGCGTAGCGCGGAAGGGCGGAGCCGCCGCTGAGGTAGGCGTCGTACAGCGCCATGGACTCGCGCGGCGTCACGTCACGATTGGCCGGGTCGGTCTTGAGCAACGCGCGCCAGAAGTCGCTCTCGGCGCCCTCCGGGGTGCCGGCGTTGCCCACGGAGAACTCGGACAGCAGTCGCTCGGCCTCCTCGAAGCGGCCGTTCTCCGCCTCGCGCAGGGCGCGCGCGAGCGTCCCGACCCATGGAGAGAGTGTCGGGGCGGCTGGGATGACGATGGGCGCAGGTGCGGGGGGCGGCGGCGGCGGCGGCTGGCGGCACGCGACCACGAGCGCGGCGACGGCGGCACTCACCGCAAGGCGAGCGACGCGGGCCCGCTGGCCGAGCGTGTCGTGCTGAGGTGTCATGCGACGGACTCGACTTCCTGCGGGCGCATCGGTGCCAGGCGCGTGGCCGACGACTTGATGGGCAGGTGCAACGTGAAGGACGTCCCGACACCGACGGTGCTCTCCACGCCGATCGTCCCGCCGTGCGGGGTGCCTATTCCGTTGGCATGGGCGCGGCCCCGCCCCGTTCCCTTGATGCCGGTGGTCTGGTTGTTGGCCTGGTAGAACTTCTCGAAGACGTACGCTAGTTCGGTGGCCGGGATTCCCGCCCCCGTGTCACGCACGCGCATGCGGACGCCGTCCTCCACGCGCGAGACTTCCAGCGAGACACGGCCACCGCTGGGGGTGAACTTGAAGGCGTTGGACAGGAGGTTGCCCAGCACCTCGTTGATCCGTTCCGGATCCCAGCGCACCTCCGCGGGGAGGTCGTCGGTACGCGTGACGGAGAACTCCACGGCGCGCTGGATCGCGAGGACGCGGAACGTGCGCTCGAGGTCGCCGAGGAAGGCGGGGAAGGGGATGGTGCGCGGCTCCACCTTGCCGCCGCCGGCCTCGAAGCGCGAGACGTCGAGCAGCTGGCGGACCAGCCGCGAGAGCGACTTGCTCTGCGCGGTGAGCGTGCCGACGATCTCGCGCTGTCGGTCGTTGAGCTCGCCGTACACGTGATCCTGCAGCAGCTGCAGGTAGCCCATGACCACGTTGATCGGCGTCTTGAGCTCGTGCGACGCGACGGAGATGAACTCCGCCTTGAGCCGGTCGAGTTCGCGCAGCTGGGTGGCCATGGAGTTGTAGGACTTGGCCAGCCGGCCAAACTCGTCGCGGCGCTGAGGCGCCAGCTGCAAGGGGTGTCCGAAGTCGCCCTCGGCCACGGCGCGCATCCCCGCGTCGAGCTCGTCGATGGGGCGGGAGACCGACTGGGTGAGCCAGAGCCCGATGAGGACGGCGAGGACAGCGGCAGCCCCCAGCAGGCGGAGCGACATGGTGCGCGAGCGCACCGATGCCTCGGCGATGTCGTTCACCCGCTCGCGCGTCCGGTCCTGCAGCGTCTGTTCGGACAGCGCGACGATGCGCTCGACGTCATCGAGCGTGGGCGTGATGGCCCGGTCGATGATGGAATCGGCCAGCGCGGTGCGCCCGGCCATGGCCTGCTGGTGCGCGCGTGCCGACTCGTCATCCATCGTGCGGAGCGAGCTGCGCACGCGGTTGATCCCGGCAATGCCGTTCACCGCGTCGAGCGAGTCGAGCAGGGCGCGCAGCGCCTCCATGCGCTGGTTGAACTGGCGCTGGGTCGCCTCTTCGGGAAGGATGGAGAGGTACTCCTTGGCCTGGTCGAGCTCCTGCACCGCGACGCGGACCTTCCCCAGCACCACGGCTGCCTGGAACTCCACATCGCGAATGCGTTCCGTGTCCCGGCGCAGGTCGCGCAGCGAGAGGAGCGAGAGGCCGACGGGGACCAGCATCAGCGTCACGATGCTGCCGATTCCCACCGCCAGTCGAGTGCGCAGCATCATGGCTGCGCGCTCCCGGCGCGCGCGGCGCCATCCGTTGCACCCCCCGTGGGGTGCCCGTAGCTTTCGCGCCTCATCGCCTCCCCCGTTTCCACGTCGTGTCCATTCCGAACGCTATCATCTCGGCGCTTCCCCAGCACGTGGGGACGCGCGTCACCGTCCGCGGCTGGGTCGCCCACCTTCGCTCGTCCGGCAAGGTCGCCTTCGTCGTGATGCGCGACGGCAGCGGGACGCTGCAATGCGTCCTGGTCAAGAACCAGCTCGCCCCCGAGGCGTGGGCGCGCTTCGCCGACCTCACGCAGGAGACGAGCGTCGCCATCACCGGTGACGTGCGCGCGGAACCCCGCGCGCCGGGCGGGCACGAGCTGGGGGTCACCGATGTGGAGATCCTGGGGCGGTCGCCCATCGACTACCCCATCCAGCCCAAGGAGCACGGGATCGACTTCCTCCTGGACCACCGGCACCTGTGGCTGCGGTCGCCGCGTCAGGCGGCGATCCTGCGCATCCGGCACGAGGTGGAGCAGGCGATCCACGACTTCTTCTACGCCCGCGACTTCGTGCACGTCGATACCCCCATCCTGACCGGGGCGATCGGCGAACGGTCCGGTCTCTTCTCCACGGAGTACTTCGACGAGGGGAACGCGTATCTGGCGCAAACGGGTCAACTGTACGGGGAGGCGGCGGCTGCGGCGCTTGGGCGGATCTACACCTTTGGCCCCACGTTCCGCGCCGAGAAGTCCAAGACCAGGCGCCACCTGACCGAGTTCTGGATGATCGAACCGGAGATGGCGTTCTACGATACGCACGATAACATGCGGCTGCAGGAAGAGCTGGTGACGTACCTCGTGCAGCGGGTCCTGGAACGCCGACGCGCGGAGCTCGCGGTGGTGGAGCGCGACGTCTCCAAGCTGGAGAAGGTGACCACCCCCTTTCCCCGCATCGACTACTCGGATGCGGTGCGGACGCTGCAGGCCAAGGGGAGCGCCATCCAGTGGGGCGACGACCTGGGCGCAGAGGACGAGACGCTGCTGGTTGCCGACTACGAAACGCCCATCTTCGTCTGCAACTATCCCAAGGAGGCCAAGGCCTTCTACATGAAGGAAAACCCGGCCGACCCTCGCACGGTGCTGTGCGACGACTGCCTGGCCCCCGAGGGATACGGCGAGATCATCGGCGGGTCGCAGCGCGAGGACGACCACGATCGCCTGCTGCACCGCATTCGCGAGGAAGGGCTGCCCGAGGACGCCTATGGCTGGTATCTCGACCTGCGGAAGTACGGGACCTTCGTGCACTCGGGCTTCGGGATCGGCCTGGAGCGAACGGTGGCGTGGATCTGCGGCACGCCGCACATCCGCGAGTGCATTGCCTTCCCGCGCATGATGCACCGGTTGCGCCCGTGACCTTCGAGGTGGGGGTGCGCTTCCTCGAGCGCTCGCGCTACTACCTGGGGGTGGAGTATCCCGCCAAGATCCGCTCGGCGGTGCTCGCACTCCCCGCAGACCGGCTGTGGTGGCGCGCCAACCCCGAGTCGAACTCGGTGGGCAACTTGGTGCTGCACCTGGCCGGCAACGTGAGGCAGTGGGTGGTGAGCGGCGTGGGCGGCGCGCCCGATTCGCGAGACCGGCCCGCGGAGTTCGCGGCCGAGGGAGGTCCCGACGCCTCGGCGCTGCTGGAGCACCTGGAGAAGGCGCTGAGCGAGGTGGACGCGGTACTCGCACGCACGTCGCCAGACGCGCTGGGCGAATCGCGCATGATACAGGGGCGCGAGACGACCGTATTCGCCGCCATCTATCACGTCGTCGAACACTTCGCCGGTCACACCGGGCAGATCATCCTGATGGCGAAGATGCACGCCCCCGGATCGATCAGGTTCTACGACGACGCCGGGGGGCTGGCGCGCCCCACATTCCTGGGCGACGGGCGCAGCGACGTCGAGTAGAGACCTCGCGCGACGACGACTCGCCGCGGCTGAACGGTCGTCGAAGTCCCGGGTGTGGAACGCGTCTAGCCTGCCGCAGTCGCCTCGGCCGCTTTCACCTCATCCCAGAGCTGGTCCAGCACCGCAAGACCGGCGCTCTTGACGTCGATCCCGCGCTCCGAGGCCAGCTGCTCGATCCCCGCGAATCGGCGGCTGAACTTGGCGTTGGCCCGGTCGAGCGCGAGCGAGGCGTGCACCCCAGCCTTGCGGCAGAGGTTCACGACCGCGAAGAGCAGGTCGCCCAGCTCCTCCTCGAGCGCGGCATGCGTGGCGTCGTGCTGCGGGGCACCGTGGGGCGAACGATTCACCGGCGCCGCTACCAGTTTTTCCTTCACCTCCTGCAGCTCCTCCGCGACCTTGTCGGCCGGACCCTGCACGTCGTCCCAGTCAAAGCCTACTCCAGCCGCGCGATCCTGCAGGCGGTGCGCGCGATGGAGGGCCGGAAGCCCCGCCGGAAGTCCCTCCTCGATGGAACGCCGCTTCCTGGCCTTGAGCGCCTCCCACGCCACCCGCTCGCCGTCGCCATACAGGTGCGGATGCCGAGCATGCATCTTGGCGATGAGGCCGCCGGCCACGTCGCCGATGTCGAATTCCGCACGCTGCTCGGCGACCACGGAGTGAAAGAGGACCTGAAGCAGCACGTCGCCCAACTCCTCACGGGCCTGGCGCCAGTCGCCGTCGCGAAGGGCGTCGTCCAACTCGTGCGCCTCTTCCAGGAGATAGGGGCGAAGCGAGTCGTGCGTCTGCGCGGCATCCCACTCGCAGCGGGCGCGAAGGTCGCGCATCATGGCGAGCGTATCTTCAAGCGTGGCTTTAGCTTGCATAGTGTCCTCCGTCGGCCTATACTACCCGCCCCGCACGCTACCGGTCAATGGACGCCGACACACGCCGCGCCTGGGTCGACGTCGACCTCGACGCGCTGAGGACCAACGCCCGCACGATGGCGAGCCGCGCCGGTGCTCCCATCCTCCCGATGGTGAAGGCCGATGCGTACGGCCTGGGCGCGGTCGAGGTCGCTCGCGCGCTCGACGACCTGCAGCTCTGGGGCTTTGGCGTTGCGACGGTACGCGAGGGGGAGGAACTGCGCGCTGCCGGAGTTCGACGCCCGATCCTGGTCTTCACGCCGCTCCTTGCCGCCGAGTTTGCCGAGGTCCGCCGGCTTGGGCTGACGCCCACGTTCGGCGATCCGGCCGCGATCCAGCAATGGGGGGAAGCGGGTGGAGGCGACTGGCACCTGGCCGTCGACACGGGGATGAGTCGCGCCGGCGTGCACTGGCGAGCGATCGGCTCGGTGGCGTCGCTCGTGGCGGCGCATCCTCCCGCCGGTGCCTTCACGCACTTTCACTCGGCGGAGCGGAACGACGGGTCGATCGACGTGCAGCAGCGGAGGTTTGCCGAAGCGCTCGACGCCCTCCCGGTGGAGATCAGGATCCGCCACGCGGAGAACAGCCCGGGGGTCGAACGTCAGTCGCCGTCGCCCTGGAGCTTCGCCCGTCCGGGCGTCTTCCTGTACGGCGTGGGCGGTGACGCCGGCTCGGCGGTGGTGCCGCAGCCGGTGGCGTCGCTGCGCGCACGGGTGGTGGAGCTGCGCACGATCGAGGACGGCGAGTCGGTGAGCTATGGGGCGACGTATCGCGCGCACGGGCAGCCGGATCGGCGTCAGGTCCTGGTACCAGCTCTGC